>JAWXAT010000045.1 GCA_034439615.1 Oligoflexia bacterium
CTTGAATCCAAGAAACTTGAGATCGACAAACAGGTTTCTATGGCCATCAAAATGTGCCAAGAGTTGGACCCAGCCGCAGCTCAAATGGTTCGCGATCAGATCAATCAATTGGCTAAAGAAAAGTCAGAACTAGATCTTGCTTTGGTGAGACTTGAAAATGATATTTGGGAACAAAAGGAATCTGATGAAGGTGTTTTGGAATTCTGCGGAACGATTGAGGAGATTCAAAGAGGATATAAAAAGGCCACTCCAGCAGTTAAAAAGAGAATGATCAAAAGAGCTTTCAGTTCTATCAAAGCGTCAGCTTCGATCCTAAAACTTTACTATCGAATGACCAAGAGCCAGGAAGCAGAGGGATCATCGGAAAATAAAAAAAGGGCCGAAGACTTTAAATCTTCGGCCCAGGTATTTCATTTCGAGTGTCCGCCGACCAACGATCTTGGGGATCAGAGGGTCGTCGGTTCTTCTATTGTCAAAATTGGTCGGCGCGACAGGATTTGAACCTGCGACCCCTTGCACCCCAAGCAAGTGCTCTACCAGGCTGAGCCACGCGCCGACACTTTGGTAGTAGAAAGAAACATTTCTAATGGAGACCCTTGAGCTTGTAAAGGGCTCAAATCCTCAAAAAGTGCTGAATTTTAGGTATATTGATTAGTTAAAAAGACTTTTGAGTGAATTGATTTCAGTAACCAATTCAGAAATACGAATTGTAGCCAATTCAACGCGATCACTGACTTCGATCCATTGTTTTTCGACTTTTAATTCACGACGAAGTTCATTGATTTTCTTTTTTGCACCCGCAATAGAAAATTTTTCGTCATAGAGAAGTTTTTTTATTAACAACACGGTCTCAACATCACGGCGCGAGTACATACGCTGATTAAACGCTGATTTCTGAGGATTCAAAGCATCAAACTCAGATTCCCAGTAACGAAGCACGTAGGTTTTTAAACCTGCAAGCTCTGCCACTTCACCGATTTTATAAGCCATTTTATCAGGAATCATGCGGGCAATTTCACCAAGATCAATTATTGGATCTTTGTTATCCCCATCACCTTCAGATTGAATAATCGAAGAACTCGACATCTCGATATCGGCAGCGTCCGACACTTGATCTTGTTTTTCAGATACTAGAGGAATCAATTCATCCATGAGAGACCTCCGTGTTATTCGTCAGTTTCATCATCGTCGTCATCATCTGTGAGGCCGGTGATATCCTCACCATTAAGCATAGCCTTTAAGACCTGACTGGGCCTAAACGTTAAAACCTTGCGAGCACTGATTGTGATTTGACTGCCTGTTTGTGGATTACGTCCGATACGTTCTTTTTTCTGACGAACAACAAAATTTCCGAATCCAGAAATTTTGATTTTCTCGCCTTGTTCAAGAACGGTTTTCATCGTGTTAAAAACTTGCTCAACGAGTTCAGAGGATTCTTTCTTCGAAAAGCCAATCTTTTCATATACCTTTTCGACGATATCCGCCTTGGTCATTGTGGATTTTCCGAGATTTTGACCTGACATGATTCTCTCCCCTTATTCGCGATTAACTAAACGCGCCCTTATACCAAGGCTAGCAAGTTCGTGAAAAGTTTCAAGTTTTAACGTACTGAGAGATTGAATTTTTGACAAACAGATTGAATAGTTTTTTGATGCGAAGCATTAATTTCTTCGTCAGAAAGTGTTCGACTGGGATCTTGATAAGTCATACGAAAGGCTAGACTTTTTTTATCAGCCGGTAGCTTATCACCCATATAGATATCAAAAATTTCACATTTCGAAGCTAAATTACCCGCAGCTTTTTGTAGTTCAGCTTTAATTTCACCAGCAGATAACTCTTGAGGAACAAGCAGCGCCACATCTCTTTGCATTGACGGAAATTTTGGCAGACCCTTCACCCGAGTAAGTCGTGGTTGACCGGTGAATAATGTTTTTAAATTCAGCTCAGCAATGACCATCGAACTTTTAACTTCTAACTTATCTGCGATCATGGGGTGAAGAACGCCGATAAAACCTACTGGTTTTCCCTCAACAAATACTCGCGCACTCTGCCCTGGATGCAAAAATGCTGGAGGATTTTTTAAAGCTTCGAACTTAAAAGACTTGTATTGCCAAGTTGAAAGGAATGATTCCAATATTCCTTTTGATTTATAAAACAATGAAACTTGTGGTTGTTTCACCCACGTTTCTGGCTCTTGCCCCCATTGCACAAATGCAAGATGAGTTTCTTCAGTGAATGGTCTGTTTTCTTTAATATCAGGGCTTTCAATTTTTCTAAATACAGGGGCAATTTCAAAAAGCCCGCCGCAATGTATTGCGTGTCTCATATTATGAAGGGCATTACGCACAAGACTTGGAACAACACTCACACGCATAACATCAAGTTCAGCGTTTAACGGATTGGTTATTTTTACTGAAGGACCAGAAAAATCAATTCCTAGCTCAGAAGCTTGGCCACGATCGCTGGTTAAAAAATCAGATTCGAATTTAGAGCTTGTGAAACTCAAATTAACCGCTTGATGAAGTCCACATGCCTGTAAAGTATAGGCGAGCTTATACTCTAAAAGATAACCAAGATCATCTCTTGTAGGCTCTTGAGTAAACGAAGGAAGTGTTTCTGGAATATTTGCAAAACCTTTGAGCCTTAAAATTTCTTCGCCTAAATCTTCAGCAAGTTTCAAATCGCCGCGAAATGCAGGCGGGTTCACCAAAAGTTTGTTTCCAGAACCAGAAACATCACACCCTATACGCTCTAGTGATCTTTTTGCTTCGATACTATCGATCGTCATACCTAAACGTGCAGAAATAAATTTAAGATCCACTTCAATGCGTGGGCGAACTACAGGTCTTGGATAATTATCATAGTGATCAGCACAAACTGTCCCTTGAGCAACTTCTGTAAGGAGTTGGCAAGCTCGGTTGAGAGCTAAAATCACAGAGTCAGGGTCAACACCGCGAGAAAATCTATAGCTTGAATCGCTATCAATTCCATGGCGACGAGATGACCTACGAACAGTCGAAGGTAAAAAATAAGCCGATTCAACAAATACTTCCGTTGTAGAATCACTCACTCCACTATTAAGTCCACCCATAACACCAGCTAGTGCAATTGGGTTTTTAAGATCACAAATTAAAAGCTCTGTTCCGTCAAATTCAAGTTTTTTATCATCAAGAGTGGTAAATTTTTCGCCTTTTTCAGCTGTGCGAATAATAATTTGTTTACCGTCTAATAAATTCAGATCAAATGCATGAAGTGGTTGCCCTAATTCGAGCATTACAAAATTTGTAACATCAACAACATTATTGATACTTCTTAAACCCACTGATTCTAAAGATTTTTTAAGCCACTCAGGGCTTGGACCAACTTTTATATTTTGGACCACACGCCCCGCATAACGTGGGCATCGCTCGACATCTTCTACGGCTACTTTAATAAGTTTTCGTGTAGACTCTCGCCCCTCAGTAAAAGGAGTCACGGGAAACTCAAAAGTTTTTCCTGTAAGTCCGGAAATTTCTCTGGCTAAACCAAAATGACTCAGACAATCAGCGCGATTGGGTGTGACTTTGATATCAAAAACGACATCATCTAGTTTAGCATACTTTGCAAACGACTCACCAAGGGGCGCATTTGCAGGCAAGATCAAGATTCCTTCTTGAGAATCACCAAGCCCTAATTCTTTATCAGAACAAAGCATCCCTTGAGATTCGATGCCGCGAATTTTTGATATTTTAATTGCGAAATTTCCAGGTAACACAGCACCCGGCAACGAAACGACTACTTTATCACCAGTATTATGATTTTTTGCACCACAGATAATTTGATGGGTTTTTTCACCAGTTGTGACTTTACACAAAGTGAGATTATCAGCTTGTGGATGTTTGCCTTTTTCTAAAATTTGACCAACAACAATATGATCAAAATCTTTTGCTTGATTTGCAATACCTTCAACTTCCAAACCGCCATTGGTAAGAATATCAGCAAGCTTTTCAGGTGCCGCAGTGAATTCTTTAAGTTCAATATATTTAGTGAGCCATTTTAATGAAATCTTCATGACTTAAATTGCTCCAAGAAACGAAGGTCGTTTTCTGTAAATAAACCAATGTGCCCAACGCCATACTTAACAACAGCCATGCGCTCAACACCCATTCCGAACGCAAAACCATTCCATTTCGGATACTCAATTCCAGCAGATTTAAACACACTGGGGTGAACCATTCCGCAGCCACCTAGTTCAATCCAACCAGAGCCTTTGCACATGCCACAGCCCTGAGATTTGCAAAATGGGCAACTCGCGTCAAGCTCAGCACCTGGTTCAACAAACGGAAAATAACTCGGGCGCAATCGAACTTGTATACTGGGCCCAAAAAATTCACGGGCAAAAAAACCAAGTGTACCTTTGAGATCACCCATAGAAACATTTTCATCTACAAGTAAACCCTCTACTTGGTGAAAGTGTGGTGAATGTGACATGTCACTATCACTTCGATAGACACCACCTGGGCTTATAATTCTTAAAGGTGGCTTTTCAGTAAGCATGCTTCTGATTTGGACAGGACTCGTGTGAGTTCTTAAAATCCAAGAAGAATATTCTCCTGGTTTTCTCTCTACACCATCATCAATGTAAAACGTGTCTTGCATATCACGTGAGGCATGATCAGGCGGAATATTTAAGGCATCAAAATTATAAAAATCTTTTTCGATGTGTGGGCCAGTACGAATAGAAAAGCCTAAGCGTGCAAAAATATCGCACATCTCTTTAGTTACTTTCCAGATGGGATGCTGAGCACCCGACTGAGAACTTAAACCCGGAAGTGTAACGTCGATGCGTTCTTTTTCTAATTTTTGATTGAGCTCACCGCGCTTGAGAAGATTTTCTTTTTCAGAATAGACAGACTCTAACCGATCTCGCACTTCATTGGCTCGTTTACCAATGGTTTTACGATCTTCGGGAGTGAGCTTGCCCATTTCTTTAAGAATTGCTGAGAAACTTCCCTGCTTACCTAAAAAGCGCACCTTCGCTTCATACAAAGCTTCGGTTGTTGCAGCCGTCTCAATTGCTTTCTGAGCTTCCCCAGAAAGTGTCTCGATTTTATCTAGCATGGGTTATGTTTTCTATGTGCCTTTTGGTTACTTTGCTACCTGAAGTGCTTGTTTTACCACGGCGCTAAAAGCAGCGGGGTCAGTAACAGCCAGGTCAGCTAAGATTTTACGGTCAATAGTGATACCTGCTTTTGTGATAGCACCAATGAGTTTTGAATAAGTTGTTCCGTTTAATCTTGCTGCTGCGTTAATTCTAACAGTCCAGAGTGAACGAAACTCTCTTTTGCGAACTTTACGATCACGATACGCATATACGCCTGCTCTATCGACAACTTCTTGTGCTGTTACAAAAAGGCGCGAATTCGAGCCATAATAACCTTTTGCGCGTTTTAAGACTTTTTTTCTGCGGGCGCGGGCTTTAGTACCGCGTTTTACACGTGCCATTTAAATCTCCTTATCCTCGAGGCCAAGTTCGCAATTGAACTTTGTTTGATGCCAGAGAACTCATTTAGCGGGGCTTACCCGTTCGGAAGTAATCGTTCCGCATTATAAATATTTGCATCATGAACATACATCGTCTGTTTCATGTGACGCTTTCTTTTTGCATTCTTAGAGCGCATGATGTGACGACCGAATGCACCTTTTCTTTTAATCTTACCAGATGCGGTTTTGCGCATTCTTTTTGCGGCACCTTTATTTGTTTTCATCTTCATTTTTTCACATCTCCTACGCTGCCTACAGCTTTACTCGCTACAGGTGCTGAGTTTGTCGCTGTTCCCGTTTGCGCTACAGGGTTAGATGGGTTTGCTGGTCTTGCCACAACTGGCTTTGGCGCTACCGGTTTTCCGGTTCCTGCAGGTGCCACAAGCATACTCATCTTTTTACCTTCTATAATCGGGTTCTGTTCTATAACACAGGACTCCCCAAGCATAGCAATAATTTTGTGTAAAAGGGCTCTTCCGATATCAGAATGGGTTACTTCCCGGCCTCTAAAAGTCACGATGATACGGCATTTATCGCCTTCTTTGAGAAATTCTAGGATGTGGCGAACCTTAAAATCGATATCATGCTGATCAGTATTGGGTCTGAATTGAATCTCTTTAACCGTGATAATGACTTGTTTTTTTCTACTCTCTGCAGCTTTTTTCTTGAGCTGGTACTTATATTTCCCGAAATCCATCATTTTACAGGTGGGTGGGTTTGCTTCAGGAGCGATTTCAATTAAGTCCAATCCCTTATCAAAGGCCATTTTTACAGCATCGGCTACTTGGAATACACCAAGCATTTTACCTTCATCATCGATGACTCTAATCATGGGAACCTTGATCTCGTAATTAACCCTTAACTTTTTTGAGATATGACACCTCCAGGTATCGGTGGGCCCTTCTTACAGTGGCCACAAACCTTATGTTAAACATCGGCAAAAATGCTGGTTAGGCTTCTCGCCTTAATTTCAGTTAAAATCTTCGTCTTAAACTCATCTATCGCAATACCCTTGAGCTCTTTACCGGCTTTCAATCGCACTGATAAGGTACGGTTTTGAACCTCTTGATCACCGATGATTAGCATGTAGGGCACCTTTTGTAGCTGAGCTTCACGAATTTTATATCCTAATTTTTCATTGCGCAGATCAGCCGTAACTCTTAGGCCTTCACTTCTTAACATCTGCTCTACTTCTTTTGTGTACGCCTCTTGATTACTTGTAATGTTAATGAGAACCGCTTGCACAGGTGCTACCCAAGTAGGAAAGCTACCAGCACAGTGTTCGATGTATACACCCAAGAATCTTTCAAATGAACCCACAATCGCACGGTGGAGCATAACAGGTATATGAGGCTTATTGTCTTCGCCGATGTACTCAAGCTTAAATCTTTCAGGCATTGTAAAATCACACTGCAGTGTTCCTAATTGCCATGCGCGCCCAATTGCGTCTGTGACCATGACATCAAGTTTTGGTCCGTAAAAGGCCCCGTCACCAGCATTAATTTTATAATCGATTTTTAAATTCTTAAGCCCCGTCTCGAGGGCATTTTCTGCTTTATCCCAATTTTTATCGCTACCGGCGCGTTTTTCTGGGCGAGTAGAAAAGAAGACTTGGTACTTATCAAAACCCAATGTGGTATAAACTTGGTTTAAAAAACTGATAAATTTCACGATTTCATCTGGTATTTGATCAACTCTGCAAAAAATATGAGCGTCATCTTGAGAGAAGCTTCGCACACGAGCAAGCCCATGCACAACACCAGCACGTTCATTACGGTGCAGGCGTCCAAAATCAGCTACACGCCAAGGAAGTTCACGATACGACCGTCTGCCCGCTGAATACATGAGACAATGACCCGGGCAATTCATGGGCTTCATTGAAAACTCACGCTCGTCAATTTGGGTAAAATACATGTTCTCGCGATAGTTTTCGTAGTGCCCAGAGGTATGATAAAGATCTACGTCGTAAATTTGCGGGGTGATGACTTCTTCATAGCCATGCTCAACATAGAGTTCACGAATAAACTTCATAATTTCATTATAGATCACGGTGCCCTTAGGAAAGAAAAATGGCATTGCTGGAGCCAGTGGATGAAACATAAAAAGATTTAATTCTTTTCCAAGTTTTCTGTGATCGCGTTTTTTTGCTTCTTCAAGTTGATTTAGGTACGCTTCAAGATCTTTTTTATTTGAAAAAGCTGTTCCGTAAATTCTTTGTAGCATCGGGTTTTTTTCATCACCGCGCCAGTAAGCGCCTGCGATTGATAAAAGTTTGAACGCTTTTAAAAACCCAGTACTAGGAACATGAGGCCCCCGACAAAGATCAAACCAATTGCCTTGATGATAAAGACTAACTTCAACTTCACCTTTGGTTTTTAGATCTTCGATAATTTCGACTTTAAAGCGCTCGCCCATTTTTTTAAAAATTTCAATCGCCTTAGCTATAGGCACCATTTCTTTTGTTATAGGGTGGTTAACCTCAACGATTTTCTGCATGGCTTTTTCGATTTTCTCTAGATCTTCGGGCACAAAATTTCGAGGTGAATCTAGATCATAGAAAAAACCATTCTCAATTACAGGGCCGATAGTAATTTTTACTTCGGGCCAAATTTCTTGAACAGCTTGAGCCATAATATGTGCCGCTGAATGGCGAATGACTTCATGGGATTCGGGATTTTGTAAGGTCACGATTTCAAGTTTGCAGTTTTTATCAAGGATCGTGCGTATATCGACAAGTGCGCCATCAATTTTACCCGCGACGGCACTTTTCGCAAGGCCCGGGCCGATCATTGCAGCAAATTCGCCGATGGAGACAGCTTTAGGAAGTTCACGTATGGAATTGTCAGGTAAAGTTATTTTGATAGCCGACATGAATTAACTGCGAGTCGTCATGGTAGTGGTATGTTTTGCATTTTGTATAAAAAACATTTCAGCCCTTTAATAAGTATTTCTCAATATTTAGAATTATATTTAAGACGCTTAAAGTCAAGCACAAAGTCCCGCCAGTAAAGAATTGCGCGCAGCCCCCAGGTGGGTTTATAAAGACTGCTCAAGCTGTAAAGAGTCATCCATCAGAAGGGTCAAATCAGTATGGACATAATCAAATGTGAAAAAAAACCTAAAGCTCAGTACCCACTTCACCCCCGCTTTGGAACAATCTTTGCCCCTCATATGTTAAGAATGAATTTTACCGCTGATGATTTAAACAATCTCAAACCTGAGATTGTTCCCTTTGAACAGGAATACTTCTCACCTGCAACAATTGCATTTCATTATGGCCAAAGTATTTTTGAGGGGCTTAAAGCATATCAAATTAAAGGTGGAGGAGTTGCATCTTTTAGAGCTGATCTTCACGCAGCGCGGTTTATGAAATCATCAGCCCGCATGGCAATGCCCGTAATTGGTGAAAAGGTTTTTCTAGATTGTTTGCGTGAATATGTACGTTTTGAAAATGAATCAGTTCCACACGAACCTGATCATTCACTTTATTTACGACCCTTGTTATTTGGTCGTGATGAAGTCATTAAAGTTGGGCGCTCAAAAACTTATAGCTTTTATATTTTAGCAACAATGGCCGGAAGTTACTTTCACGGCGGTTCAGCAAAACCCGCGCGTGTTTTAGTCAATCGACAATTTGTACGCGCATTTCCCGGTGGCTTAGGTGAAATTAAAACTGCTGCAAATTATGCCTCAAGCCTTGGCCCTCAATCTTATGCAGAAACCCATCAATGTGATCAGGTTTTGTATCTTGATGCCTTAAAACACGAATTTATTGATGAGTTAGGTGGAATGAATTTTTTTATGATTCGAGATGGTGAACTTGTAACTCCAAGTCTCACAGGCACTATTTTAAATGGTGTTACAAGACGATCAATTTTAGAAATAGCTCCTGGTCTTGGACTCACAATTCGTGAAGAACCTATTTCATTTACTCAAATGCTAAAAGACATTCTTTCAGGTCGTGTCACAGAGACTTTTGCCTGTGGAACCGCAGCCGTTGTTCACACCATCGGTGAACTTGTGGTGCAAGATTCTATAGAGCAAAAACCAGAGGTCATTAAACTTCCCGATGCTCACCCTATTGGCGATAAAATCTTAACAACTTTAAAAGCTATGCAAAGAGGCGAAATTAAAGCCCCTGGCGATTGGCTTTTTCAATAATAAAAGCTTTGGAATTTCTCTGGGGAGTAAAATGTTCGTTCGCCTTTTGTGTCTGATTTTCTGTGTTCTGTTTTTAAGCGACACAACTTTTGCGACCCAAGGTGATTTACAATCAGAGCCGATATTAAATTTCAAATTGAGCACCGGTATTTCCAAGCAAAAAGTATATTTAGCAACTGAGCTTTTCCGCTGGGATAAAACTGCATTTCCCATGATCGAAACTGCACAGGGCGAATATTCTATTTCGATTTCAAAACCTTGGCTTTACAAACTTGAATATAAATTTATCATCGATGAAAAATGGATTACTGACCCCGGTAATCTAAATCAAACTCCAGATAGTTTAGGAAGTTATAATTCTTACTTAAATCTTGATTTTCAAGATGATCATCTGCTTTCAAAACACGAACACACACCTGGTGTTATTAAAACTCAACTTTTATTAAAAGATCTTGAAGGAGCTAAAAGAAAAATCACAACTATTACGCCAAACGTGAGTTTAAATGAACGTTCAATTGTTGCCGTATACTTTCAAGATGGTCAGGATTATTTAGAAAAATCTGGGATAGAGAATCTATTAGCAAACTTGTCTTTAGATAAAGATATGCCCATTATTGTTGGGGTTTTTATTCCTCCTAAAGATCGATTCCGTGAATATGGAGAATTAAATCTCAAAAATCGCTATGTCGATTTTTTATCTGACGTTGTAGTACCGGCCATTGAAAAACAGTTTAAGTATAAAAACACAAATCAACAACGCCTCCTTATAGGTTCTTCCCTGGGTGGCCTCATCTCACTTTACACGGGTCTCACCCGCCCTGAAATATTTGGCGCCGTTGCCGTCCAATCTGGGTCATTTTGGTACCGTGACCACGAAATCATGCAAATTTTAAAAAAGTCTACAGCTCAAAAACTTGAACTTTTTATTGACGTTGGCTTTTATGAAGGCATATTACAAGATAGTGAACTTATGTTAGATACAAATCGAAATGTCGCAAAGCTTGCGAAATCACGTGGGTACAATGTGTACTTTGCTGAGTATCCCACAACTCATGATTGGATTGCCTGGCGCAATCGGTTGAGTAAAATATTAATGGCTTTTTACAAACAGCCAGCTGGAACCACACATGCTCGGACTTTTTAAAAAAGAAAATGACGCCAAAACTTTTCTAACCAAAGAAGAAAATCAAATACTTTTAAAACGCGTTGAGAAATTTGAAAATCAAACCGGGTGTGAACTCGCGTTTCATATCAGACAAAACTTAGGTTCTGATCCGCTCAAAGCAAATGAGGCGCTCTTTTTTAAATTTGGATTAGATAAAACCGAACATCGAAATGCGATTTTAGTAACAGTGGCCTTAGCTGAACGACAATTCGCCATTTGGGCTGATGTTGGAGTCATGAGACAATCTGGCGACAAACTCTGGAACGATATTAGTCAGAAAATGGAAGGCGCACTTAAACTAGGGCAGCATTTAGCAGCATTTACATTAGTTGCTGACATGTCAGAAAATGTATTGAGCAAAGAACAATCCGCTGTTTCAAGAATGCCTAACGGAAACGAGCTCAGTAACAAACCCATTATTGAAAGCGATGAGGAGCCACAATGAAAACTTCTCATGACAACACTAAAATCTTACGCAGTACTTTAAAAACCTCTCTTTTTAATATGAAAGTTTTTGTAGTAGCGACAATGTTATGTGTGACTTCAGCTTTGATTACTCCTACATTTGCAAAAGCTGCAAAACCAATACCTCCAGCGCCAACTACTTATGTTTATGATGAAGTTGGCCAACTTACTAATGCTGAACAAATTGATTTGGGCCGACGTTTAGAAAAATTTGATATGAAAACCGGCAATCAGATTGTCATTGCAGTGATGAATTCATTGAAAGATGAAAATTTTGAGGATTACGTCAATCGCATGTTTCGCGAATGGAAAATTGGCCATAAAGAAAAAAACACAGGAGTACTTATTGTCGTTGTACCAGCCGATCGACAGTATCGCACCGAGGTAGGTTACGGCTTAGAAGGTGAACTCACTGATGCTTTCACTAAAAAATCCGCAGAAGAATTTTTAGTTCCACAGTTACGCTCAAATAATTACTACGCAGGTCTTCGCGCCCTTTTTGACACGTACAGTGCCAAAATTTTAAAAACCCAAGCACCCACAGCGACAAATGATTTGCAAAATACTCAAGCTCCACAAAAACGCAATTCAGGGGGAGTAGGTTTTTATCCGTTTTTTATGTTATTTTTCATCATCGCTTCAATTGCAAATCGCTTGATGCAATCAAGATCACGCTTTTACCGTCGTCGAGTCGGTGGCCTTGGCGGTGGATATTGGAGCGGAGGTTTAGGCGGCGGCTTTGGCGGTAGTGGCGGCAGCGGCGGTTTCGGTGGTTTCGGTGGAGGCGGCGGTTCAAGTGGCGGCGGCGGCTCTAGCGGACGGTGGTGATAAATAGATTTACGGTTAAGGTGAATTTGGTTTGGATTCAAAATATCAACTCTAATCTGAGAATAGCGTCGCGCCTTAAAAACCATCGCTCAGAGGGCTAAAAGGTTAGTCTCGTGGCGATCTGCGGATCCGTACAGTGCGAAGTGATTTGATGTTCGTGCTGCTGGCAATTGATGTGAAAGCTAATTTTCTTGGATAGCTAAAGGTGGATGTAGCTTTGAAAAATGTGAGTGCAATTTTACTGAGATAGCTTTGAAAAGGATGATCGCGATTTTGCCAAGGTGGTTTGGAAAATGATGAGCGAAAATTTACCGAGGTGTTTTGGAAAATAGTGATCGTGAATATGTTGGCGCGAATATATGCGCATGAATATTTAAGTACGAATATGTAAGTACGAATATGAATAGCGAAAATATTTTTTTAATTTTAATATGGTGACATTATCGCTGCAACACCACATTTTTTCATTTTATTATTGACGTCTTTTTCTACGACATAATCTTGTTGGTACGAGCTTTTTCCATGTGAAATTTCAAAAAACTTAAACCGATCCATCCTCGGTTAGTACTGCA
>JAWXAT010000046.1 GCA_034439615.1 Oligoflexia bacterium
CCTCCCCCCCTACAGAATTAACAAAGCGCCCCGGAGATCCTGATTCTTCTCAGGATCTCCTTTTTTATTTCCGTTTAAATTTTGATTTAATGCGCTTTTGAAATTCGCCTAATGTTTCGGTGAGTTCTGGGACCTTCAACAACCACGAAGTTAGAAAATAAGCTAAAGCCGAAGCAGTTACTGTAACCAAAAGACAAACCACTCGAGCCCAATGATCTGGCCCCAATATTAAAGAAAGTGGTCCATAAATAAGCGAAACACCCATGAGTACAAGGCTTGCGAGAATAAACTTAGAAACTGCAATAGTCAAAGTACGCCAATCAAGTGAAACCACAAGTTTTTGATAAGCGATAATAAGAATCAAAAAATTTATAGCCCCACTTATTGTCGAACTTGCTGCTAAGCCAGTTACGCCATACATCTTCGTAAACACTGACGCAATAAACACATGACAAGTTAAAGCAATCGCCGCAGCTAATGCTGGAAGCCATGTGTTTTTCATGGCGTAAAATGCAGGAGCAAAAACACGCACACATGTGGCAAATATTACTCCGATTCCATAAACTTTAAGAACTGAACCAGTCATAAGTGTGTCGTGTGCCGTAAATTTTCCGTGTTCATAAAGTGAATAAATAATTTCATGGGAAAGCATAAATAGCCCCGCTGCACACGGTATGGCCATGAAAAGACTTAAGCGCACTGCGTGCATGCTGGCTTTTCCCATACCGTCAACATCACCTCGAGACCAAAATGCAGATAGTGCTGGTAGAGTGACAGTTCCAAGGCTTACTGCAAAAATTGAAAGTGGAAGTTCTAAAAGTCTATCAGCATAAAAAATCCAAGAATTACTACCTTCCTCAAGGCTACTGGCAAAATATGTATTAATTAAAACCCCAAGTTGCATTACCGAAAGGCCCAAAATACTTGGACCCATTGCGCGAAGGACTCGATTTACAGCAGGGTTTCCCCACCACTTTCTAAATCGCGGAAAAAACCCTGAGCGCTTGAGTGCTGGTATTAATAAACCAAGTTGTAAAAAACCTCCCACAACAGTTGCCCAAGCAAGAACATCACTTGAAATCTCAAATCGGTCTCGAAAAAATATGACTCCTGTTAAAAGAGAAATATTCCAAAGTGCGGGTGCCACGGCCGGAAGCCAAAAGATCTTAAGTGTGTTTAGAATCCCCATGGCAAACGCGTAAAAACTTACAAGCATGATGTAACAAAACATAATGCGCGCTTGATGAATGGTGAGTTCTAATTTTCCTGGAATTGCTAAGAACTCATCACTACCACTGAGCAATGTCACCGTGGGGCTTGCGAAATAAGTGCCCAAGATTGTAAGGATCGAAAGCACAACAAATAAGAGTGTAAAAACAGAGGAGACGAGCTCTCGCGCACCTTTTTTATCATCATTTTTAAGAAAATCTGTGAGCACAGGAATGAAGCTCACAGTAAGTGCTCCTTCACCAAAAATACGACGAAATAGATTGGGGAGTCTAAAAGCTACAAAAAATGCGTCAGTAGCAGTTCTTGAGAAGTAATGGGCAATTACAAGCTCGCGCATGAGCCCCAACACTCGACTGGTCATGGTTCCCAGGGCTACCCAAAAAGCAGAAACCGCTACTTGTTTTCGCTCACTATCTTGTAAATCCTTCAGAGATTGATCTTGCAAAGCGGCCCCTCTTGACTATGCATGTAATTAATGTAACAACATGTCCGACTCCGAAGTCAAATCCATTGCTTAGCCCAGGAGGCAAAATTACATGGCAACCCATATTTCAGCTGAAAAACGTGCCCGTCAAACCAAACGTCGTACTGTTCGAAATGACACGATTTCATCATCGCTTAAAACCTTTGAGAAAAAAGTAAGAGCCGCTTACGAAGCGAAAGATGGAAAAGCTGCTATTGAAGCACTCAAAAATTTTGCTGCACAATTTGATAAAGCTGCAAGCAAAGGGATTGTTCACGTAAAGAAAGCTGCACGCAAAGTAGGCAGACTTTCAAAGCTCGTCAGCAGTCTCAAGTCTTGAATTTTTGAGCGAAACTTCCTCTGAGGTTTTGTCAGCAATATAATCTCTGATCATTCGCTTGTTTTCGAACGTCAAGTTATTGAATTGCACTCCATAGGCAGGACCTCTTTTTTCATTGGCTGGCTTGATGTAAACAACAACGCCAGTCACTGAAACAAAACCTTTTTTTGGAATATAAAAATTAACTACGATGTGATCCGCATTTTTAATCGGACCATTTGATTCTACGAGCATCCCACCTTCGCCCACTTCAATTCCATGAACAATATTGTACTCAGCATGCGCGAGTAAGCCTACGGAATGTCTAAAAAGGCGCCTTGGAAATCTTCGATGTGGAGTGCCATTGAGTATATCTGCACTCATAAATATCCCCCACAGTTTTGAAAACTGCTGACCAAGATTACAAAAGTAATTAGGTAAATCAGAATGACACTATAACGCTTAAAGCCCTTCATGAAGTACTCCCACCACTTTATCGGTGAAATCACATGAAGACTTGAAATGACCTAAGACTTAAGTCTTGTGCATTTTGAACATCACCTAAAAACGTCACTGGTTCCAATAAAAACAGAACTTTTGTAATGGTCGATTGCTCAGAGCCCATTATTTCTTGATGTGAGCGTGGCACCTAGGTTGCTCTTATTATCATGAGTATGGATGTACGTAGCTGGAATGTAATTTTAATATTGTTGTGTGGCCTATTTTCGTCAGCATCAAATGCTGATAGCAGAAATGCCATTTCAAGTGGATTAGCTTTAGGCTCAGTAATTCAAACCAAATACACTGATACTGACGGAAATCCTGGCCAAATCAACACTTCAATTTCAGAAGTTTCTGAACTCACCTATAAAAGTGATTCAGCACTGAAAGCACTGTTTACTTCAGATAATTCAAATCACCCTTCGACAGAACCAATTATACTCTTAGTACCTCAAGCCCTTCACCAAGACGCAGTAGCACTTCAAGATCGACTCGCATCAATGCAAATAAGAAGTGAGATTGAAGATGTACCAGATTCTTTGCACGATGCATGGATTCGCCGTGAAAATGAAATGGCTCAACATTTTCAGTTAGAACAACAAAGTACAAACCGGAAATTATTAACTAAAGAGCATAACTCAAATTTTAAATTTGAAAACATTATCGTTAAACCTGACAGAAAAACGCGCTGGCTTGCTTCAATTCAAACTTTAAGTACCGCAGGTATTGCATCAGCGGCTGTATATGTGACCATTGGTATTACACAGTGGCAAGCGATTAGTCTTATAATGACTTCGACTCTCATCACTGCTGTATATAAATTTGGATCAGAAACACTTGATCGATTATTCACAGGTGCTTGGAGGCAAGATTCCACTTTAACCAAAACTCAAACATCTAAAAGTCATAAACGTCGACTTGTCTTTAATTTAGTTGTTACTGAATTTGCACGCATAGTATCAGATGTGACATTTGGTACTCATCATGTTCCGTCTTTTGCCGGTCAAATTGATATTGCGACCAACACTGCAAGTGGTGCTATGAGTGGAGTCCCCTTAGAGGCTGCAAAAACCAAACACTTTGCAGATGTTGAAAAACAATACGCAAAAAAATGGATTGGCTTCTTCGCATTTTACTTAAGCATTCCTTATTCGATTTTAAACCAAATGAATATCCATCTTGGATCAGTTCAAGTCAGTCACTACATCACACTACACGGCACCACAGGTGCTGCCGTTGCGACCCTTTTAGCTGCAACTTATTTAATTAAAAAATACCCAGAACGCGTGAACCGCTTAGCTACAGCTGCTGAAAATTTGCTCGATAAGGCAATTGTAAAGTATGACACGCTATTTAATAAGCCTGCTAAATGCCAAGATATACTTCGATCAATTCTTACATCCAATTAATAGCTGACTTTGGGGGAGGTAGATTCTGGCGTCGCTTGACGACAAGCCTGAAGTACAAGATTCTCAAGCCATAGATGACTGGAAAGTGGATTTGATTTAAGCGCGCGATCTGTATCTAAAAGCACATCGTAAATTTGAATAAGCTGTTTAAAATCTTGTTTGCGTGCTTGGTCGATATATTCTTTTACAAAAAAACCATGAACTCCCACACGACTTGCAATTTGAGCCTGACTTAAACCTTCGCGCAGCGCCTCTTGGCAAAGCATTAAAATTCTAAAATGCCTGATGATCATGGCCAAAACACCAACTTCATTTTGACCACTATCGAGGAGATGCGCTAAGTGGGTGAAAGAATTTGCGCAATCACCATTACCCATGCAGTTAACAAGTTCAAACACTGTATGCACACGTATACGACTCACCGTTGCACGAATATCATCCACTTCGATACGACTTCGCTCGCCGACATACTGAGCGGCTTTACATAATTCATTATTGATATCAGTTAAATTTGAGCCAACAGATTCTTTAAGTAGCTCAGCTGCTTCTGGCGATAATTCCTTGGAATATTTTTTTGCAATATAGGTGATCCATGGGTTGAGCTGATTCTCAAATGGCTTTTGAAACTTTACCATTACACCTTTTGATTCAAAAAGTTTAAAAAACTTTTTTCGCATATCAGCTTTTGAAGCCACTAGCACAAGGCAAGTGCTCTCAACCGGTTTTTCAACCAAAACTGTTAATCTTTCGAGTTCTGAAGCAGAGAGATCTTGAGCCTGTTTTACGATGACTAAGCGCCTTTGAGACATCATGGGGAGTGTTTCAACAGCGTCACAAATGCTCTCAACATCTGCATCACTGGCATAAAAAACAGAATAATTAAAATCAGCAGCACCACCTGTTAAAACTTTTTCTTTAATTTTTTCTAATGACTCATCAACCATGAATGTTTCTTCACCATGAAGAAAATAAAGTGAGGCAATCTGACCTCGGTCTAATTGTTGTGCTAAAAGTTTTGAATCAACTGAACTCATTAAAAATTCTCCGTCAATCGATCGTGCGCTTCTGACATCATATCTTTAGCAATACGTGAGACTGTTGATTGCCTTGAATTTTGATTATAAATAGCATCTGAAGCATTTAACCCTGGTGTACCAATCAGTGGCCCTAAATAAGCCCCTTGGCCATTAAAGGTTCCTTCCCATAAAATAGAATTATCAGAAACTTTTTTTGCGACAACTTTTACCGTCACTACAGTAGAATATTCTTTACTCAAGATTGTATTCACAGGCAATGGATTACTTCTGCCTCGCGAATCTTTCGTATCAGGTGCAACAATTGCAGGTTGCTCAGTTTCACGTGATTGAGCAGAAACAGGCAAGCCCGGTGTAAAACTCACACTCATAACTACACCTTCAAGAATAACTTGCGCATCATTTTTTGGGGTAATTTTAGCAATCTTACTACGCTCAAATTCTGTACGTAGACTTTCAGTGAAATAAGATTCAATTCCAACTTCGTGTGTTTTATTTATAAACATTGGTACCGATACACGATCATAACCACCCGGCATGGCACGGCGAGCATTTCCAAATTGGTAGCTTGAGCAAGCAGTCATTGTTATTAAAATTGAAATTAAAAAACTAACATGTTTCAAGCTCACCCTCCATTTGCACATATTAAACTACAATATTAACAAGTTTATTTGGAACAACAATCACACGCTTGGGCTGAGCTCCACTCAGTGCATCTTTGATTTTGGTATTAGCCATCGCTAAGTTTTTAAGCTCATCATCACTTGTACCATCAGCACACTGCATGCGATCTTTTATTTTTCCGTTAATTTGAAATACTATTTCTCGCTCTGATACCTTAGCGAATTCTTCATTGAACCCTGGCCATGATTCATTAAGCGTGAATCCTTTATGCCCCAGTGCTTCCCACAATTCATCACTCATATGTGGAGCAAATGGAGAAATCATCAGTACTAAAGTTTCAATACTCTTTTTAAACACCCCTAAGGTTTGGGTATCAGCCTTAGCCAAATCAATGAGATAAAGATAATTCACAAATTCCATCATAAAACTAATAGCCGTATTGTAACTAAAATCTCTTTCAATATCGCAGCTCACATTTTTTACAGTTTTATGCAAAAGATGTTGAAGCTTTTTTGCCTCTGCACTTGTTACTGAATCTGGATACTTAATACCTTGCAGCTGCTGATTCGAATTTAAAGACAAGCGATAAACTCGACTTAAAAATCTAAAACAGCCCTCTACACCTTGATCATTCCATTCTAAATCTTTTTCAATTGGACCTGCAAAGAGAACAAATAATCTTGCGGTATCGGCTCCTAGTTTTGCCACCAAATCATCAGGGTCAACGACATTGCCTTTTGATTTACTCATTTTAGCGCCGTCTTTATAAACCATGCCTTGGCAGATAAGTTGTTTCACGGGTTCATCGCCCTGAACCCATCCCCAATCACGCATAAGTTTATGAAAAAACCGAATATATATTAAATGAAGTGTTGCATGTTCGACTCCGCCCACATAGTGATCAATGGATAACCACTTATCGCAATCAGCTTTATTTACTGCACTCTCACCGTGTTTTACTGAACAGTAACGTGCATAATACCAGCTTGATTCAATAAATGTCGACATGGTGTCAGCTTCACGTTTTGCATCGCCACCACACTTTGGACATTTAACATTTTGCCATTGAGGATCTTGGGCTAAGGGTGATCCTCCGGTGCCTTTGAATTCAACATTTTCTGGCAATCGAATCGGCAATTCACTTTCGGGCACTTCGACGATTCCATCTTTTGCACAATGAATAATGGGGATAGGTGTGCCCCAATAACGTTGGCGACTAATGCCCCAATCCCTGAGCCTAAAATTTATTTTTGATGTACCTACTTTTTTGGCAGTTAAAATTTGAATGATTTTTTTCTTAGCATCTTTCGTAGTGAGGCCCGAAATTTCATCTGAATTGATCGAAAAACCGTCATCAGTGAATGGCAACTCGGTATCGTCATCTTTTTCTTTTGTTTTTTGTACGACTTTTTTAATGGGCAAATTATACTTTTGAGCAAATGCAAAATCACGAATGTCATGTGCAGGGACAGCCATCAAAGCACCTGTACCGTAATCAGTAAGTACAAAGTTTGCGATCCAGATGGGGATTTTTTCTCCACTCAACGGATGTATTGCATAGCTCCCAGTAAAAACACCTAACTTTTCTGCTGTCTCAGAAGACCGTTCATCTTTATCTGTGTTTTTCATTTTATCGATAAACGCTTTTACATCTTTTTCTTGTACAGTATTTTTTGCAAGCTCACTCACAAGAGCATGTTCAGGAGCCAAAATGATGGATGTCGCTCCCATTAAAGTATCGGGCCTTGTAGTGAAC
This sequence comes from Oligoflexia bacterium, assembly GCA_034439615.1. Taxonomy (NCBI): domain Bacteria; kingdom Pseudomonadati; phylum Bdellovibrionota; class Oligoflexia; species Oligoflexia bacterium. Next base: position 7,337 of record JAWXAT010000046.1, read on the forward strand.
ACACGAATTTTTGAAGTCTGTTTTTCAATAGTAAAATCTATTTCAGCGCCTTCTGATTTTCCGATCCAATTGGTTTGCATGATACGCACGCGATCAGGCCATTCATTAAGGCCTTTTATTCCTTCAAGTAATTCGTCAGCATATTTTGTGATTCTTAAAAACCATTGATTCATTTCTTTGATTTCAACTTTTGAATCACAGCGCCAGCATTGACCATCACCCACTTCTTCATTGGCAAGTACAGTTTGACAACTGGGGCACCAATTCAAAGGTCTTTTTTCACGATAAGCGAGTCCCTCGCGCAGCATGCGCAAGAACATCATTTGCTCCCAACGATAATAATCTGAGTCGCACGTTGTTACTTCTCGGCGCCAATCATAGCTAACACCCAAAAGATTAATTTGGGCTTTCATATTGGCAATGTTTTCGTATGTCCATTTACGTGGGTGAACTTTATTTTGAATAGCAGCATTTTCGGCAGGCAAACCAAAAGCATCCCAACCCATGGGATGTAATACATTATACCCCTTCATTCTAAAAAAGCGGGCCATCACATCACCGATTGAATAATTACGAACATGCCCCATGTGAATGCGCCCTGAGGGATAGGGAAACATTTCTAAAACATATTTTTTAGGTAAGTCAGGGTTAAACTCGACATCAAATAGCTTAGCTTCCTGCCATTTTTTTCGCCATTTTGGTTCTATTTCTGTAGGAACATATTCAAAGCCTGTGCGCGTCACATAAATCCTTTTGACGAATGTTGACCTCATAGATCAACACGTTTAATCTTGGTTTCTATGATGAAATATTACTTAATGGCCCCCGGGCCGTCAATGATCCCTGAACGTATTCTTCTTGAGATGGCTCAACCTAGCATCCATCATCGTACAAAGCAGTTTGAATCGATCTTAGATGACGTTAGAAAACAGCTCAAGCTCGTTTTTCAGACCACCCAAGAGGTAATTCCACTTACCTGTTCGGGTACTGGGGGCATGGAGGCCGTAATCGCTAATTGTTTTTCTCCGGGCGATAAAGTTTTAGTCATTCGCGCTGGGAAGTTTGGTGAGCGCTGGTCTGAACAGTGTACTCGCTACGGATTAAACGTCATCAATTACGATGTTCAGTGGGGAGATGTTAGCGATCTCAATATACTTAAAGGTTTGCTTGAAAAAAATACGGATACAAAAGGTGTTTTATGTCAGGCATGTGAAACATCGACTGGAACATTTCAGCCCATTGAAAAAATCGGAAACCTTATAAAAACCATGCCCAACACCCTTTTCATGGTTGATGCCATCACAGCACTAGGCATCACTGATATTAAAACCGATGCATGGGGCATCGATGCCATAGTTACAGGGTCACAAAAAGCATTTATGTTGCCACCAGGACTTGCCATGGTGTGTTTGAGCATAAAAGCATGGGCGTTTGCTGAGAAAGCAAAGCTACCTCGATTTTATTTTGATTTGCGCGAAGAATTAAAAGCTTTAAAGAAAAATCAAACCCATTTTACTCCAGCTGTATCGCTTATTCGAGGGCTTAATGTGGCACTTGAAATGATGCTTACTGAAGGTCTTGATAAACTTTTTGCACGGCATCGAAGACTCGCAGAAGCCACGCGTGAATCAATGAAGGCCATAGGCTTAAGCATTTTATCAAAGGCACCGTCTGATAGCATCACAGCCATAGTTTCGCCTCAAGGTATAGACTCAGATAAAATTGTTCAGCGCCTATCAGATCACTACAATATTTCAATTGTAGGTGGGCAAGACCGCCTTAAAGGCAAAATTTTTAGGCTTGGGCACATGGGATATTGCGGCGATTTTGATGTCATCAGCATGGTTGCCGCCACAGAAATGGCGCTTAAAGATTTAGGCTTAAATATTGATGTGGGCACAGCCACTGCTGTAGCAACAAAAATTCTTCATAAAAATCTCAAATAATTCTTAATCACAATAAATATTGAATTTGACGATCATAACAGATAAACATCCCACTGCTAAACATCTTGGGAGAAGGGATTCATAAGTGTCTGGAATCGTCGTCGTGGGCGCCCAATGGGGCGATGAGGGTAAAGGTAAGGTTGTTGACGTTTTCTCAAGCCAAGCAGATGTTGTTGTACGCTATCAAGGCGGAAACAATGCCGGTCATACTCTCGTTGTAAATGGTCAAAAAACAGTACTTCATCTTATTCCATCAGGAATTTTACATAAACGCTGCACATGTGTAATTGCCAGCGGAGTCGTACTCGATGCCGAAGTATTAATAGGTGAAATCAAAGCTCTTAAAGAAAAAGGAATTTTAAAAGCATCAAAGCAACTTTTGATCTCTGATGGCGCCACCTTGATTATGCCCTATCATAAAATTATTGATCAAAGCCGTGAAGAGCGTTTAGGAAATGAAAAAATTGGAACCACCGGCCGAGGCATTGGCCCCGCCTACGAAGATCGAGCTTCAAGAAAGGCCATCCTTTTTAGAGATCTCTTTGATTCTGATGTCTTACGCCAAAAACTCAATGTTGCGCTTGAAGAGAAAAACTTCCTTATTGAAAACTATTTTAAAAAGCCAGCACTCGATATTGAAGAACTTCACGCTAAGTTCACAGCCCTTGGAAAACAACTTGAAGAACATAGACTCGCTGACCCTAGCCTTCTCACGGCAACAGCTTTAAAAAAGAAGAAAAAAGTCCTCTTTGAAGGTGCTCAAGGTACTCTTTTAGATCTACTTCACGGGACATACCCTTATGTTACATCTAGTAGCACCGTTGCTGGCTCTGCTTGCACGGGCGTTGGCTTAGGCCCCTCCCATATGAGTAAGGTTATTGGAATTACAAAAGCCTACACAACTCGCGTAGGAACAGGGCCATTTCCCACTGAACTTCATGATGAAACAGGTGAATTACTTCAAAAAAAGGGCAATGAATTTGGAGCAACCACAGGGCGAAGACGTCGCTGCGGGTGGCTTGATCTTGTTGCGCTAAAATACGCCATTCGAGTCAATGGCCTGACTTCTTTGGCATTGATGAAAATCGACGTTCTCACAGGCTTTGATGAACTAAACGTTGCGGTGGCGTATAAACTTAATGGCAAAACCATTCATGAGATTCCCACCTCTGCAGCAGAACTTGAGCAGGTGAAACCGGTGTATAAAAAGTTCCCGGGATGGTCGCAAAGCCTTGATGGAGTGAGAAAAAAATCAAAACTTCCAAAGGCTGCACAAAACTATATTAAATTTATCGAAAAGTTTGTAGGTGTAGGTTGCGATATTATTTCAACCGGGCCTGACAGAGCAGAGACAATTTGGGTGAAGCCCCTATTTAAGTAAATGAAGTTAGTTTCGGTAGTTAGCCAAATTCGTTTGAGTTCTATGTTGACACTCATTCGTTCCTACCGGTAAAAAGACGGTTTGAGTTTTCGACAGAGAAAGTTTGTGGGCCGCTAGCTCAGTTGGTTAGAGCATCTCCCTTTTAAGGAGAGGGTCGGTGGTTCGAGTCCACCGCGGCTCACCATTTTTTAAGGCAAGATGCGGATAAAAGGTGTCATGGCAGAAAAGAAAATAAAACTGGATTACTCCGGTTCAAAAGGATGGCTGATTTTTTGGGTCATCGTTTTCTTTCCTGTAGCGTTAGTACTCTTGGTGACGGGTGCTCGCTTTGACCTCGAAGGACACACATATTTTATTCGCTACGAAGGTTCAAAAAACTGGTTATGTTTTTGGACCATCGCATTTTTTCCAATCGTGTTCATGCTGCTTCTTCTCAACGGAGTAACATTGATCGTCGATAATAATAGTTTGTCCACGGGTTCCCATCGTCTAGAGGCCTAGGACACTACCCTTTCACGGTAGATACCGGGGTTCGAATCCCCGTGGGAACGCCAATTTATTTGGGCACTTTTGATCATTAAAATCCTAAGTGCCCGATTTTTCACAACGAGTTTTCAATCACTTAGTTCACATTCTCCGGCTTCTTCATTACTCGAAATGTCGCCACATTACTCTCGTTGGCTATTTCACGGCTACGATTTGGCTACACTTCGAAAAAGAACAAAATTTGGCGAAAAACTGCGTCTAGAGAGCCTAGCCACATGAAACATTTAGCTTTTCGATGTGACGTCTAGAGTGGGCCTAGATTGTGCGATTCCCAGAAGTAAATATGTGTCTAGAGGTCTACGACACCACTTCACTTCAGAAAAACACGGGGTTCGAATTGCAGAAAATGTTTTGCAAGTTTTGTTAGAGGAATTGTAACCAAACTAAATTGTTCATTGAGCGCTTTAATAACATCAAAAGGAGCGACTAAAATGAGCAAGCGTTCAAACATTAAGAAGATTACGAGGCAATCCAAAATTATGAGATTTATGCGTTTATCCCGAAGTGTTTCACAAGAGCGAGCGGCCCTTATGATTGGGTGTTCAGAATCCGCAATCGGTCATTACGAGACAGGAAGAATGGACATCTCTGAACTTCGATTGAAACAATTTTTAAAGACTTACCGATACGGTAAGGACGATTTTGATGAGTATATGAATGGTCGTCCCATACCGATTAGCCTCAAAGATGAATGCGTCGGTTTATTAAATAAACTGGACGAAACGAAACTTAAGGCTGTTCACTCAGTCTTACTAGGATTCACCGCATGAGAAACCAATTAGAGGCATTGAAAAATAACTTGACTAAACCTGTCGTTTTTGACAGTATAGAGGTTAGACATGAGGAAACTTGAGGTCTATATAACTAAAAACGGAAGGGAACCTTTTACCGAATGGTTTGAGCATCAGGATAAGGTTACTAGAGGTAGAATTATTTCCTATCTTGAAAGAGTATCACTTGGCGCGGCAAAGAAAAATATCAAGCCCCTCGGAAATGGCGTTTTTGAAGTTAAGATTGATTACGGTCCCGGTTACCGAGTGTATTTTGGATTAGTAGGAAAAGTGATCGTTTTACTTTTACTTGGCGGTCACAAAGGGAGCCAAAACCGAGACATCGAGCAGGCTAAAATGTACTGGAGGGAATATGAATCGAAGTAGATCTTTTGATCCTGATATCAGCAAAGCACTTCTTGATCCAGAGACGGCCCAATCTTTCCTTTTAGGCTTAATGGAAGGCGAAGAAGGACTGAATTTAGAAAAAGCATTGAAGCATACCATTTCTAAAATGGGAGTAAAAGAGTTTGCGAAATTTGCAAAAGTTGATGCTGACAATGTGGTTCATTTCTTAAAGGGACGACGCAAACCAAAGCCAGAGACCCTAGACACTTATTTAAAACCATTTAGGTTAAAATCAAAACTTGTTGCCGAGAAAGCCTCTTAAGGAAGAGCGACCCGAAGGCCGAAGAGGCTATACCAACATTGCCATTTCCTAAAATCGTCATTTTGGTTGTAGGTGCATTATCTGTGGTATTTGTTGCTCCCTGCGCGGTTGCAGTTTGAAATTGTATGCTCGATGACCCTGTACCGGTCGCAGTACTTGCCGCGATTTTGACCTCTGCCTGTGATAATCAAACTCTTCAAAAACTTGTCGCAAATCGAGACCCTGCAAATCAAAATCCAGTTAATACACCAACCCCAAACCCCACTCCTACGCCTTTGGCCGGAGTTCCAGGGTATGCGATTTCTTCAGGCGGCGATGGTGGTATTCTACAAGGATCAACAGTTAAAATACGGGCTCGTATTGGGAAATGGGAGTCTTCAGTTGTGGGCACAAGCACTACATCAAAGCAAATCAGAACGGGATTTTCACGAGTCAGAAATGACGAAAATTAGATCCTGTTAACATACTGATACCTTTAGATAATTTTAAACAACTAATTGCTTTAAGTCTTTTGGCTAGGATGCCGATAAATAACATAGCTAGAGGTGTTAATTATGTACGTATTCTCAAAACCCGGATTCCTACGCTGTCTCATAGTCTTGGGACTATTGTTCCATTCTCAGTACTCATTTGCCCTCGAAGAATCGCCGCAAACTTTTACTTTTGAAGGACGAGCTTATCAAACCGATGGTACGTCACCACTTTTAGACACAGTTGATTTCAAATTCGAAATTTTAAATAACGCCGGTGACTGCGTACTTTATCAAGAAGCGCAACTCGCTCAAGACCTAATCACGAGTAAAGGCGTATTCGCGATAAATGTAGGTTCCCCAGTTGGTAACGCAAAAAGAACCGCCGGTGGATCAGCGGATTCACTTCTTACGATGGCTCAAATATTTCAAAATAGATCAGCTGTTAGTGTGCCAGTTGGCATTTGTGCAGCGGGAACTTTTACTCCAGCCTCGGGTGAGCAAAGAAAATTGAGAGTCACAATTACACCTGCAAGTACCGGAGTACCCGAAGTTATTGCACTTAATTTTCCAGTAAATAGTGTTCCGCAAGCTCTAGTTGCTGAAACACTTCAAGGAATTGGTCCTGATGGTTTTGTAAAAATAGATACTCCGAGCAACTTAACTCAAGCAAATATTTTAACCCTCGTAAATGGCGGTGACATCGCGGCCGCAAGACATCATCACAACACCGAAAACGACCTTCGTTATGCGAAACTTAGCTCTGCATCCAACCAAAATTTTGGAACTGGAAGTGTGTACACAGCAGGCCGCATCGGTATCGGAATGTCATCCGCACCTACGACAGATCTTATGTTTGGTGGAAACTCAACGAGACAAATCTTAGTCGATAGCCCGAATATTTCATAAAGAATTAAAAAGTAGCTAGCCTTTTTTAAAAAAGAACCCAGATTGTAATTACTTACAAAACAACATGGGAAAAAGGCAGCTATGGCAAACTGTAATCAAGAATCGTTCGAATTTCCAGCATTAAAAACAAGTAAAACAACGCGCAAAATCGAGGTCAATTTTTCCGGTGGCGAGGTCACCAGTGACGGCGGAGTTATGCTGCTGCGAGAAATCGATCGAAAGCTCGGTTTGACACGAGATCTTGCAAAACATCTCAATGACCCACGCAATCCATTTTTGATTGAGCACACAAGCCTCGAGATGCTGCGCCAAAGAGTTTATGGTTTGTGTCTTGGTTACGAAGATTTGAACGACCAACAAACTTTGCGAAATGATACAGCCATTCAAACAGCAATCGAGAAAGAGTCTCAACTTGCGTCGCCACCAACGTTGTGTCGATTTGAAAACCGTGGTGACCGAAGTACAGCGATCGCATTCCATGAAGTCTTGATTGAGAAGTTTATTGGGTCATTCCAATCAGCTCCGACAGAGTTGGTTCTAGATTTTGATGCGACCGATGACATTGTTCATGGCAATCAAGTGGGCAAACATTTTCACGGATATTATGAAAATTACTGTTTTTGCCCTTGTATGTTTTTTGCGGGGATCAGCTTTTAGTGAGTTATCTTCGTCCGTCAAATATTGATGGCGCGAAACATTCGTGGGCAGTTGCTGCTTTACTGGTGAAGCGTTTGCGAAAAGAGTGGCCGGAAGTAAAAATTATTTTTCGTGGTGATAGTGGCTTTTGCAGGCACCGAATGCTCACATGGTTTGAGAAAAACAAAGTTGATTACATCATTGGTTTACCTGGCAACAAGAGGCTTGAAAAAGAATGTAAAGACTTGATTATCAAATCAAAGGAAGAATTCGAAAAAACAAAAATAAAACAAAAGCTTTTTTCTGAGACAACCTATGCTGCGAAAACTTGGAGTAAAGAGCGACGCGTGATTGTGAAAGCTGAGCACACAGAGCTTGGCGCGAACACCAGATATATTGTCACTAATCTCGAGGGCCAAGCTCAGCATCTTTACGAAAATGTCTACTGCGCTCGTGGAGAAATGGAAAACAGAATTAAAGAGCAGCAACTTGATATGTTCGCAGATCGCACGAGTTGCCATAATTGGTGGCCAAATCAATTTAGACTTTTGCTCTCAAGTGTCGCCTATGTGCTTATGGAAACCATTCGACGTCTAGCGCTTAAAACGACAGAACTCGCAGAGGCACAAGTTGGAACAATCAGACTAAAGCTTTTAAAAATTGGCGCCGTTGTTATTCGAAATACACGAAGAATAAAATTATTATTCTCAAGCCACTATCCCTATCAGGATCTTTTCAAAAAAGTAGCTCATCAACTTATAAACACTGCCTGAAAAATAAGTGCTGCCCTCGGCACGAAAAACAATGGGGGTAAGGGGGAAGTGTATCCAAAATCTGAAAACTGCTGAAAAACTCATCAAAAAATTCCAAACTAAAAAACTATCTGAGCAAAAATCAAATGACGCAAACGTTATGAAATATGCGGGTTAGACCCAATTGTAATCTGATATTCTTAAACGTTTCTACGGTAACCCCTGGTTGCGGCCTCTCAATTGCCCAGAGCTGGTACTTTTTCACGAACCCAACGCTTCCAGTGCTCGGCCATAATCTTTTCTAAGTGTGCTTTCACTTCAGGAACTTCAGAAAGATTTTTCTCCTTAGACATTTCGGATTGAGAATTAGCAGATGAGCGATTTTGCCATCGCTTTTCAAGTTCACCTTCAACGGGTTCTATGAGTGTAGCTTTGTAACGCACGCCAATTTTAATTCTAGCCTCAAGTTCTTGTTTAAATTTCTTCGCTCTTTGTTCGGAGTTTGTTGAAACTTTGAGACTACTCCCGTCGATTTCAATCACTCCAAGGACTGTGCGACTCATACCTTTATGCCGCTTATTCCCTTTCTTGAGCCAAGAAAACGTAACAGACTTTAATTCACTGCTCGAATCAAAAACGGCATCTCTTAGTAATTCATTTTCGGACTCAGCAAGGCCTAAGCTCTTGAGCGCATCAAAAACGACTCTTGGCGAATCAATTTCATAAATAAGCTTTTGGGGAACGAGCGGATCGCCGTCAGTATTACAAAGCCGTGGCATCTGTGGGTTCACAACCATTTCGTAAAATTCTTGGTGCAAATCTATGAGTTCAAAGTCATATTCAGAAAGTACTTCATTGGTGATGGGTTTCTTATGACGCTCAATATGTTGCCGTAAACTTATAACCTGGTTCTTATAAACAGGCGGAATCAGAAACTGTGAACATGCTTCCAAGGTGGTTAGGTTACTAAGAGTAACGGGTTGTCCAAAAACAATGTCGCCAATTCTGGCAGGCATTGATCCACTTTTTTCCACAACATTGAGTTTTTCGCCGGTGAAAATATTTTTAGCTCAAATCCATGGCCTGGATTGCAGTTTAGAATTTCAAAAAAACTAAAAGACGAAGCAAAACAGGCTTCTATATATTCGCGCTCCAGAGCGTCAAGATGCCGCCCGTCTTTAGAATCCAGCAAGGATCTTGCGGGCGGAACATCTGGCGCAGCTGAATTCAAATTGGAATCTGGTCTGTCAGGCGTCCAATTATAAAAAAACCAAGGCATGAATATTTGAATGTGATGGGTGTTTTGATTAAACAACTCGTTTTCGGTCAAATTAAATTCATTCCAAGCTTCATTGATCGCGTCTCTTCCGTAAACTGTCGCGACATGCTTCATGATTTTTATAATCAGCTCGTTGCGCATGGAGTGCTGTCGATGCCAAAAGAGATCTTCAGCTTTTGGCTCGTTGTTCATAAAGCAGCACTTTTTGAATTTCTTTTCACTTCCACACGGACATGGATCGTTACGTCCTGGTTGCATACTAACTCCTAAAAAATGGCAATCATAATGACCAGGACTCCTACCACAGATAGGTATCTAAAGTGAAAAAAATGATCTTGTCTCAAGTTGAGACACCTAATATATTGAAAATACTTGGGAAAGTTCACCCTCTTAAAAGATCCCTTTACAATATACGGTGATTAAAGTATATTAAGGAGTGTAGCAATTGTCTTCTGATGACGATTTTAAGAAGAAATATCTTTTAGCTAAGAACCACTTCGAAAAGGTTCAGATCTGCATCAGAGAACAGCGTTATAAGATTTGGGTACGGGCTGACAAACCTAACCTCAGCGGTAATGAGTTTGTAAATCCGATTCTGAATTTGCCAGTGACCTATCCCTGCACCTATCTAAAAAGGAAGTCAGGGGGAGCTGGAGCAAAATTCGTGATTGAGTTCAAATATTCGGTCACGATTTATGGAGCGGTAACGAAACTGTATTTCAAAGGGTTCTTCGCTGAGGATTGGACCCTAAAACTGGAGATACAGTCTCTCCGTGACAATGAAGAGGTATGATTATGGAATTCTGCGTAGCCTGTGAAACTGACTCGGTGGTTTTTGGTAAGACAAAAATCAAAGTGGGTCGTGAAACATTTAAAACCGAAGCTGAACATTGCAGAAAGTGCAAGAAGGTCGCTATCAGCCCCAAGCTCCAAAAAGAGATTGATGAATGGGCTTTACAGTTTACCAAGAGCATTGTTGAACTCCAACCCTACTTCACTGAAGGTATGGCTGATAAAATCGAATTTTTTTCCAACAAATATAACTTAAGCAAATCCGAATTCATGAAGGTCTGCACGACCTTTTACATCCTAGAAATGACCAAAATTAAGAACTTTAAATCTCTCCGTACCGAAGTCCTCGCCGAGGCTAAAAAAAAGTACAAGGGAGAAAGAAAAAAAATATGTGTCCCAATTAAGTATCAACTTTTCAAAAGGATTGACCTCTATGCCAGAGCTTGGGCGCTAGAATATGAAAGTAACGTGATGGAAGAGGCGGCCCAGTTCTGCGTGACTGTTCTGGATAGTCACGTTACCAAAATCGAAGAGTCCAAGAAACAAGAGCTGGTTCATTTTGTTGAGAACCACGCTATGGCCTCTTGATTTCCACTTTGCTCAAAAAAAAGGGCAACCGCAAATTTAAGTGTGGTTTTATTTATCAATTTTCCAAAGCTGAGCATTAATACTCGTCAAACTGACCAATCCCGTTTGAATCGAGCGACCCGCTTTTGCCTGCATATGAATCACAGCTGCCGCCGATATGGCGCCAGTTACAAACAGAACGAAAAGCCTCTTAAATGCATATAAGAATAATTTTATAATTAAGGTCGTCATTTTCTGCTCTCCTTTTTGACTGAACTAATCCAGCCTTTCTAAGGAACCCTTCCTTTCCCACGGAAGTCCAATCGTTTCTCGAATTCCCAATGAATAAGGACCGTGTTTCAGCTGCACTACGATTGAGCCGCCAGTGGGGAACTGAACATATTGTTGAAGTGAATATCCAGATTCAAGACTGTTGGTAGTTCCCATTGTGGTTCCGCACTAGTCGCCCAAAGGCCTGGCCGGGCGGTTCGTGGTTCCCTTGGCGGTTCCGGTCGCACAATGGTGGTTCCCGTTTTTGAGCGGGAACCACCATTTGAACCCGAGGGAACCCCAATGGAACCATTGTTTATGGAGACACTATTTTTGTGGTTCCAGGCACTTTCCCTCAATTACTTTGACACGTTATGCCGATGCGATATGTTCCAATACAGCAGTTCGAAGTTCTGGGATTTGGGCACGCCAACTTTCTCCGAATGTAGAACCTCCCTTCGATGTGCTTTCATGCAACATTTTTAATCGCATTGCCCAGTGTATCTGCTACACTAAATACATGAAAAAATCTGCCGTCCTCATCTTGAGTCTATGCATTCTATCCTCTCTTATAGTCTTTCAGAACTGCAGCGACGCGGGCGGAGGAGGTGGCGGGCGCAATACTGCCGCAGCAATTAGTACTATCACTTTGACTGCAATGGCGACCCTGGCTGTATCTCGACCAATCCCACCAATGGCACATATGGCGACTTGAACCAGGGGCCAGTGTATGCCAATTGTTCAGCTCTGCTCACCTTCGGCAATATCAATTGGGGATCTGCGGCCACTCATTGGTGCGATCACTTAGCGAGCGGCAGTGTTGGCGGTGGAGGCACCGGCGGCCTCAACGCACCGACAGTCTCGAGCATTTCACCCACCAGCGCTGCCCCTGTTGCCACTTTCGGCATTTTCGTCCAAATTTTCGGGACAAATTTTCCGAGCTCACTTTCAGGTTTGACCGCCACCTACTGTGGCCGTTCCCTCAATGTGCAATCTTCGACAAGCACGCAAATCAGCCTTTACATTCCGAAGATGGCGAGCTGCAAATCTCCGATCACACTTACGACCGCGGCCGGCGTGACTTGGACGTCACGCCCGCCGTTTTAAATTCCATTTTGATCTAAGGGACCGATTGAGAATTAATATACCTCGCAGCTACAACAAGAACATAATGATGATTATTATTATCGTCATTTTTTCTCAAAGTCTTTTCGCTCAAGACAATGATGACTATGAAAATGAAAATATTATTGAAGAAGAATATGTCACTGAAGAAGAACCTCCACTTAAGACTTCAAATTCGGGAGCTATTTATTTTGAATTTGGATTAGGAGGCTCAAGTCTTAATCAAGAAATTGTTACGGGCAAAGAAGGGTTCGGGGTGGGGTTTTTCGGTGCCGCCGGATATCACACAGGTCCTCGAGGTTGGAAAAGCCCTCGCTATCACATTGGATTAGCTTATTTAGTACAGGGTTTTCAAAGCAAAAGAGGAGCTAATGCCAATGAAGTCGTAAGCTTTGAACAATTTCAGCTCATAGCATTGCGATTAGGAATCACGCCCATTCGCTGGCTTAGGCTTGATGTTGGTTATGGGCTTGCTCTTTTCGCCCACAACGAAGACTTGCCCAATGCTCTTAGCTCAAACACAACTTCTCGTCGTTATCAAGCATCGGGTCGAGGGTATTTGGTGGGTGGAACAATTATGCCATTACACGCAGGGCTTGTGAGATTTGGAATTGTTTGCTTTTACTTCAACGCTTCTTCTCCAAGTTATTCTTCAGACATTGTGACTAACGGAGCACATGCTCAAGTTTCAGAAATCAAATCAGACGTTCACACCTCGGGTTATTACACGGGGCTTTCTATGTTCGTGGGTTTGTAGCAGTCACCTGAAAAGAAAAAGTGACAAGGAAAAAGAAAAGAAAGACACAAACTTTTTAAGCTTGAGTCCGCTAGCGGACTTTCTTGTCTTAAGACATAATATGCCCCTATGGAGTTAGGCATCTATTAGTTGCCTAACTCCATAGGTGTAATACATAGGTGTAATCTTGCGGTACTCATTTTACTTCGAATTGTGCATCGACAACTGCAGGATTATTACTTATTGATAGTAGCTTTTGTTTTTGTTAAACATTGCCCAATTATTTGAAAAGGAAATTACATAATCAAAGAATTTTTTTTATTTTTAAAAAATTATGGGGTTATCGGGCTAGCCATTGCCGTGGTTATCGGCGGCAAACTTAATGAGTTTGTGACAAGTCTTGTGAGTGATCTGTTGATGCCTGTTATTTTTCAACCAGCACTTAAGGCAGCCAACGTCGACGATATTCGCAAACTCAATTTCAATGGCATTTACTACGGAAAACTCATCAGTTCAGCGATTGATTTTTTAATTGTAGGACTAGTCGTATTTCTATTTGCCAAATATGTTCTAAAAGAAACAAGCGTTGCCAAAAAATAAATTATAAAATCTCAGCAGCAATAAGTGAGGGGCCACATTTTGCTACGACCTCGTAACCTTGACCTTTAAGAAATTGCGCAATCGGATTTAAATGTAAATCAGATATCTTAGCTGCATGTGACTCAAATACAATAAATCTTGGACGGTGTTTCTTCCAATCTATACTTTTAATAATTTTCTCATCTGCACCCTCTAGATCTATATTGAGTATATCAACAACTTGCCCTGGTGGCAGATGCTGTTCTAAAATTTGTGTCACAGTCATGGCCTTAAGACCACGCCGCTCAATAAGTTTTGCTCTTTTGGATTTAATTAGATCTTCAGCGATTTTTTTATCTATCGTATTTAGAGCTGGCTGATCAAAAATATAAAAATCAAGATCCACCTCAGAGTCTGAAACACAAATCTCTAGATTCACATCTTTTGGGCGAATACTACGAAACGCTGACATGCTTCCGGGAAGCGCATCAATATTAACACCTCGCCATCCCTTACAATAAAAATGAAAAGTATTAGAATAATAAATCGGATGATGGGCCCCAATGTCGATATAAAAACCGTCAGTTTTATCGCCAATTAATGAGCGTAAAACCATATCTTCACCAAATTGAGAATGTGAAAGATTAAAACTTGGCAGACGATTTAATTTAAACTTTGCCCAATAAGAAAGTGCTTTAAACCATAGATGTTTTTTTGAAAGCACACGAACATTTGGGAAACTGTTTTTGGTATCCATAGAATTACGTTAAGCTGATTACATGTAAGATTCAAGCGGGTTTCTCAAGTTATTGATTTGTAAAAATATTTTTTAATATCTCCCACGATCACGACGTCGCTGCATTGAACTTCTTTGACGACAATACTTTGGCAATAAGTCATTATCGGTCGCTTGAGTCACACCAAGTTTAACAAATCGCTTTTCATTTATTTTGATAAACTCAGCTCCAAAATAATATTCAGCTAAAAGGCTTGTATCCCAATTTCCAAGTACAGCTGCTGCTACAAAAATGGCTTCAATTGTTGCTAGCCCACCCGTGGGATCAGCATTGTTCACACTTCGACGTGGATAAGCCGTTTCAAAACCATCAGGAATGCGTACAAGCTCAGGCAGTTTACCTGCTATACGCCCCATAAATTGATCAAGTCGTCGCCACACACAGTCAATTGTGGCAATACCATTTATTTGTGGAAGTGTTTTTTGAACAGTTGTTAAGCATTTACCTTTGTGATGAAGGAGTATTGAAGAATTCAATGGGCCAAAAACATCAGGGCCTTTGATTTGTATGAGTCGAAAATCAGAACGATAATAAAGTGGTGCTATTGTGCACTTATTAGCTGTTTCTGATGCTTCGATTGCTACTTCATAAAACATACTAGATATCTATCTTCTGATTCCAATTAAATAAATAATATACGGCATTGTTTAGCAAAAACATCATCAATATCTCTTAGTTCCCGCTTGCTATTAAGCCTTTAAGTCTGGAAAGATTAGGTTGCAAAAACTAGGGGGTGATTGTGGTATCTAAATTTCTTATTGGTGCAGTAATTTATTTTGCAACTTCAGCTCAAGCTGCTGGCCCCATTGGTGGAATCACTGGCCTTAACCCTAAGATCGACACATCGATAGTTTCTATTCCTGCCCCGCCAAGTGATTGGAAAAAGTATCCGTATTATCCTGTCCAATCAAAAATTGAATTTCCAAAAGATGAGGGCCGTCACAAATGGAACTCAGCTCTTGAATGGTGGTACGTCGTTATGCACGTCACCGGAGAAACCACCGGCAACGAATACTCAGTTTTGGTTACACATTTTAGCAATGGTTATCGATTTTTTGATGTCACTAATATCACGAACAAAACTCATGTTAGCGGCACGACCAAAGGTAAATGGAATGCCCATGAGGGTTTTCTAGACGTCACCCAAATAACCCCCTATGGTGCTGACACCATGCGCACAAAGCGCGACGAAAAAGGTCAACTTATTCCCTTTGAATATGAAATGCACACACATCACTCAGAAATGGAATTACGCGCAGAAGTTAAAGCACTTAAAGCTCCCTTTATGGTTGGCGGCGACGGCTTAGTACAAATCGGCACAAGCGGTTGGAGTTGGTATTACTCCCAAACTCGGATGGAAGCTCGTGGTGTTTTAACGTATAAAGGAATCACAGAATCAATCTCAGGGATTGCATGGATGGATCACCAATGGGGACCATTTTTAATTTCACCTGTGCAGTTGGGCGGTGTTTTTGAATCATATGAATGGTTTTGTCTGCAACTTGATAATAACACAGAACTCATGACGAGCAATATCTATGACCGCAGTAATCGCTTGCCCCAAACAAGTGCTTATGGAGGTGTAGGAATAGTAAACCCTGATGGTTCTGTGGATGGCATTGTAAAACGCACGTATATACACAAACGATATTGGCAAGATCCTGTCGAAAAAATTTATATGTCAATGGGCTGGCAACTTATCGTTCCTGAATGGCAAATGGATCTCACTATAACTCCTAAGTTTGAAGATCAAATCGTACGCTTTCCATTTAAAGGTTCATTTTGGGAAGGAGCAGCTTCAGTCACAGGTACTCTTCGCGGAGTTGCCGTTTCAGGAAAAGCTTTTGGCGAACTCATGCATCATTTTCAACTCCCAAAAATAGCAGTTGGCGCCCTCAATAAAACCTATTCTGCTGATGAACTCATTGCTTTAAAATGGAATATAAAAAACCCCGATGATGGCAACCCCCTTCATTACAGACTTGATTTGATCGGAAATGGAACAGTTACGAAATTAGTAGATCGACTTCGTATTCCAGAATGGAAGTTTCGAATGAGAGACTTACTTCCAGCTGATTTAGCTCAAGGCGAGTTTATGGTTAAAATCTCAGCATTTTCAGAAGATAAAGTTATTACCTCAAGTAGGGATTCTGATTTTTTCGTAATTAAATAAAAGGCCTCAAGTTAAAGGATAATAATGAAAAAACTTGTTAATGGTATAGTTGAATTTCGCAAAAAAGTGCTTCCTGGGTATAAAGAAATGTTTGCACGCCTTGCCCTAGGCCATGCACCCGACTCACTTTTCATCGCATGTTCTGATAGCCGTGTTGTGCCAAATCTTTTTGCCTCTACTGACCCCGGCGATCTTTTTGTAATCAGAAATGTTGGCAATCTCATACCAAGTTGCGGTGCTGATGGACATTCAATTGCAGATGAATCCGAAGCTGCAGGAATCGAACACGCTGTATTGAATTTAAATGTTTCTGATATCATCGTGTGCGGACACTCTGAATGTGGCGCAATGCGAGCCCTCATAGATGGGCGCGACAATGTTAAGGCTCCACATTTACGTGCTTGGCTCAGACATGGTGAAGAATCCCTTACAAAATTAAACCAAAACACAACGCAACTGAGCCCCGTCAACCAACTCTCACAACTCAATGTACTCCAACAAATGGAGCATCTAAAGTCATACCCGATTATTAAAGAACGTTTGGCTTCAAAAAAACTAAGTCTGCATGGTTGGTGGTTTGAACTAAGCACTGCAGATGTGTACTCCTATGAAGATGCATTAAATAAGTTCATCTTAATTGACGAAGCAGGAGCTGAGCGAATTTTATCTCGACTCACTTAAAAACACAGATCACACTTTAGATATATTTTATTTTGTAGTTCACACAGTTGAAAGGAATCAAATGAAAAAGACGAAATGTAAGGATTGTTTTAAAGTACCTGCACAGGAAAATTGGGGGTCAACAGCACTTTTAATACTACGCCTCATTGTTGGGGTTGCATTTGTATTACACGGATGGGGAAAAATTCAAAATCCATTCGCATGGATGGGACCTGATGCCCCCGTTCCTGGTTTTTTTCAGTTTTTAGCGGCACTCTCAGAATTTGGTGGAGGCTTAGCATTAATCGTAGGTTTTTTAACAAAACTCGCTGCCCTTGGCCTAACCTTTACGATGATCGCTGCTACCGGTATGCATATGTTTGTAATGAAAGACCCCTTCGTAAATCAAACTGGCGGATCTTCATATGAATTGGCTTTGGTGTACTTAGGAATCTCTCTATTATTTTTAATGATGGGTCCGGGTAAGTTCTCTTTGGATTCAAAAATATTTGGTGAAAAGAAATAAAAAAATGGGCCTTAAGTGTAAATGCTTAAGGCCCATTAATCATATTTAAACCCTAGATGTACCTTAGATTTTTCCTACCAAGTTAATACCAGGCTTAAGTGTTTGCTCACCTGGACGCCATTTAGCGGGACAAACTTCATTTGGGTTTTTAGAAACAAATTGAGCTGCTTGAACTTTTCTTAAAAGCTCATCAGCGTTTCTGCCGATTCCGTTATCGTTTACTTCGGCAAGTTTAATTTTGCCGTCTGGATCTACTAAAAAGGTTCCACGATAAGAAAGCCCTGCTTCTTCAATGTGGACTCCAAAAGCACGTGTTAAAAAACCAGTAGGATCAGCAAGCATGGGGTAGTTGATCTGCTTAATTGTGGGAGATGCGTCATGCCATGCCTTATGAGTAAATTGTGTATCTGTACTTACAGAATAAACCTCAACACCCATTTTTTGAAAAGCTTCATACTTTTCAGCCATGTCACCTAGTTCAGTAGGACAAACAAAAGTGAAGTCAGCTGGGTAAAAGAAGAAAACCGACCATTTTCCTCGAAGATCTTCTTGGGTTACAGTTTTAAAAGCGTCTTTATGATAAGCCTGAGCTTTAAAGTCAGGTACCTTGGTATTAATTAAAGTTGTCATTTAGTTCTCCTTTTATATTTTTCGTTCTGAAATATAGCCTAACCCATTTTTATGTACAAGCTTCCATTGACCCATTGATCGAATATGAATTGTTTTATGCTTTATATTATCTCGACTCATAATCTTTAAAAGCTCAGGTCGCATTTTTGAATGAATACGCCATAGTGTTTTAAATAGCTTTACCGTATGGCTAAGCGTTGCTTCGTTACAGCCCTCGGGCAATTCAATTCTCTTACTCCAAAGGCTTTTAAACTGGCGCTTTAACGCCCATAAATAATTACGCCATATTGGTAGATCTACAAAAATGATCTTATCAGCCAATAAAATGTTCTTTTGTAGTAAATCTAAAGGGCCAAAACCGTCAATAAGCCATTTTTCTTGGCTTGTGATTTCATTAAGAATTTTACGCGTTTCATTAAGGTCACGAATTATCATGCCTGGAAGAAATTGAATAGAATCCACAGGGGTGTGAGGCAAGTCGTAAATTTTTGAGAGACTTTTGCTTAATACAGTTTTTCCACCCGCCGCGTTTCCTATAATTAAAATTTTCAAAATTTTATCTGACATTTAAAAAACCTATCACCGTCAATTCATATTGCATAGCGTAAAGATCGCTACTCCCAAGGTAATTCAGGCCTTAAGTCTTACCTGGATTGTTCATTAGAATTTAATAAAGTGCCGATAAATCTATTGTGAAACACACAGTCATTTTACTCTTATTAGCACTTCAATTACTCAGTGCCTGCACGTCGCCACAAACTAAAGCACCTCAAGATACACGGTGTATCGCTTCAAATGCGGATCTTACAAAATGTAGAGCGTTACTAGAATTTTATGCATTCCCACTCGATGTTCGAATTGATACACGACGATTTTACATTCGACCACTCGCTCCAAGAGACATCAAAAGCTTTTACAGTTTTCAAACTGACCCTCGAATAACAGCAACTCTAGGTGGGAAATTCACTAAGAAAGAAATTGAGAAAACGACCGAAAAATCAATTATTCGCCATCCTGATGGAGATACTTGGCTTACGATTGAGTTTGGAATTTTTTCAAAAACTAGAGATGAATTTGTCGGAAACATTCAATTGACCAGATTAAACGATAGAGAACTTGTAAAACATCTTGGTCTTTCAACCACTCAACTTCGCGAGAAATCACGAGCAACTATCGGCTATGGCATTGTTTATGACCAATGGGGAAATGGCATTGCCACAGAAGCAATAGAGGCGATAATTAACTTTTGTTTTAAAAATCTAGGCCTTACTCATATCTATGCTTCAACAGTTGATTCTAATATACCTTCACAGCGGGTTTTAGAAAAAAATGGATTCGTCAAAGTTGGTAGCAACATTGATGATATTGATGGCGAACCTTATACCGCCATACACTTTGAATTAAAAAAATAAATCAGCCATTTGTATTAAAGCCCTTAAAAGACGTGGAGTTTTTAGCAATAATTATCTAGAATAGCTTTCTATGGCCGATTTCGTGACCCCCTATTACTCCATCAATGATTTTTATCGAAAACGTTTTGGAGAAAAAATAAGAAAAATTCCGGTGACCATCGCCGATGACTGCCCAAATCGTCGTGGTCTAAAAGGAATGGAAACTTGCGTTTTTTGTGATGTTTGGGGATCCGCTGCATATGAAGATCAAAAAGGCCAGAGCCTAAAAGATCAAATTCAAACACACATGCATGGCCTTGCCGCAAAACATAATTGCAAATCATTTCTAATTTATTTTCAATCATACACGAGCACTTTCTTAGGAACCAAAACTCTGCGCAAACATTTTGATGAGGCATTAAGTGTGCCTGAGGTAAAAGGTTTTGTAATTGGAACCAGACCTGATTGTGTATCACAAGCTGTTTTAGAACTATGGAATGAATATGAGGCGAAATGTTTTGTCTCTGTTGAATTAGGTGTTCAAAGTTTTTATGAAGATCAAATACGATTTTTACGCAGAGGGCATTCAGCAAAACAATCAATTGAAGTTATTAAAAAAATAAAAGCTCATTCAAATGTAGATTTAGGTGTTCACCTCATTTTTGGAATACCAGGTGAAACTGATTCTGATATAATTGAAACTGCAAAACTTATTTCCTCACTCCCGATAGACAATGTAAAACTTCACAACCTTCATGTTTTGAAAAATACTCCTCTTGAAAAACTTTATGAGAATGCTGAATTTACACCTATTGAGTTAGATGAATACACCAGGCGTGTAGGTATTTTTTTGCAATATCTTAATCCAGATATTGCGATTCATCGACTTGCAGCTGTTTCTTCTCGCTGGGAAGAACTTGTCGCTCCGCAATGGACTCGCTTTCATTTAAAAACCTATGAATTCATTAAAACCTCCTTACTCACTCAAGGTATTAAACAGGGGCAATTGATCTAGTTTTACTGGACTTCCGCTCTAGGTACACATTTCATAGAATTAATGAGGGGGAAAAATCTATGAACAAAACTATTTTCTTAATTGTTTTAACAGCTGCTTATTTGGGTATGGGCGCCTCCGGTTGCGAGAGCACTCCACCTGATGTTGTTGGCACATGGCTTGTGAAATGCGAATATACAAATCCAGTAAGTAAGGCTGAATATTACTGGCAGTTTTTTAAAGAACCTGAACCCACTCAGTTTAAATCATGGGAAACATTGGCTGACGGGACAGTCAAAGTCATTGATAGCTTTTATATTTATCAGCAATCAGTGATGTCGATTAAAAACCCTGAAGTCGAAAATGGCGATAGATTCTATCAAGTTTCAGCCACAGATGCAGATCATTTAAATTTTAAGGGTGGAGAATATACATGCACTCTTGAACGGGGCACAAATCCCCATGATAAACCTAAAAATGAGCAAATAACGTTATAAGATAAAAATCTACCATCTAACCGGTGGTAGTTTTTTTTATGGTGGAGTTTCAGAATTTATAGTCTCTAACATAATGGCACGTATAACCTTTTGGTTTTTTCTCTAAGTATTTTTGATGAAAATCTTCTGCTCTCCAAAATTGTTTAGCTTTTACAATTTCAGTTAGAACAGGTTTTTTCCAAACTCCTGAAGCTTCAACTCTAATTTTCATTTTTTCTGAGGTCAAACGCTGGTCTTCATTACTATAAAAAATTGAAGAGCGGTATTGAGTGCCAACATCATTACCCTGCCGATTTTTTGTTGTTGGATCATGTAATCTAAAAAATAGTACAAGTAAGTTTTCATAAGATTTTTTTTTCGAATCAAACAGAATTTGCACAGCTTCGACGTGGCCGGTTTGTCCTGACTTTACGGATTTATAATTAGGATTGGTTGATTTACCACCAATATATCCAACTTGTGTTTCTATCACTCCAACTTCTTTTCGAAGTATCTCCTCCACTCCCCAAAAACACCCACCAGAAAGAGTTGCGACTTCCCAATTTTTAATTTTTGCAAAGAGAAATAGATATTGCCCATAACCCTTTTCTTTAAGTTTATTTAACGGAATAAAATTTAGAGCAGCAGAATTCATGCAATAACGTTTTCCACCAGCTTCTTTTGGACCATCATCAAATACATGACCTAAGTGAGAATCACCATACTTTGAACGTACCTCTGTTCTCTCGGCCCCTAATTTAGTATCCGTTTTAAAAGTAAGATGATCTGCCTCAATAGGTTTTGTAAAGCTTGGCCATCCAGATCCAGAGTCATATTTGTCTATTGAACTAAACAACGGTTCTCCACTGACAAGATCGACGTATATGCCGTCAGCTTTGTTATCCCAGTATGCATTTTGAAAAGGTTTTTCAGTTCCTTCTTCTTGTGTGCACGTATACTGCTCTTGAGTGAGTTTGCCTTTAAGTTCTTCTTTGGAAGGTTTTTTATAGTTATTTGGCCCACTCCAAGTGGAACTCAGCGCGTTATTTTCTAATGCGTAACTATTCATAGAAATCAAAATGAATAAAACAGATTTGATGATTAAGTTCATACCTTAACTGTCCCGCTACGAAGAATTAGAGTCAAGGCCATTCAAATTAACTGTTGCCATAAAACAAAGTGCCAATAAAATAGAAATATGGAACTTGATATTAAAAAACTTTCTAAATGTACCGTACTTGATGAAAATTCGAATCATGTGCTTTTAGAAAGTTTCTGGAAATCTTCGCCAGCTATTATGATTTTCTTGCGTCATTTTGGTTGAATAGCTTGCCGAGCGCATGCCGCACAGTTGTGGGGCGAGAAAACTAAACTTGAAAGTAACGGATCCAAGCTGCTCTTTATCGGCAATGGTCCACCTATGATGATCCAAGCTTTCAAAGAAGATCTTGGAATCACACTCCCTGTTTATACTGATCCAGGTTTAAGTGTTTTTGAAATGGCAGGATTCAAACGCAGCATGACTAGCACACTAGGCCCAAAATCAATTATGAAAGCATTAGCATTAAAAAAACAAGGCCACATTCAAAAAGGCGTTCAAGGCGATCCGTGGCAACAGGGCGGCGTATTAGCAATCGATACCAATAGTAATATTTTATTTCATTATGCTAGTCAGAATGTGGGGGATTTCCCTGAGATAAACCAGCTTGTAAATATATAATCTTGCAAACAGGCAGCGCTGAATTCACTGCCCGTTTACCAGATTTTTGTTTTATTTACGGTACACTTGTATATTCAGTAGTATTTCCTACTACAATTTTTCCATCAGGCTTTTTTACAACAAAACCGAGAAATATATTATAGCCCCCACAAAAATTTGCCGTCGATTGCGCAGGCACATCGTTTGTGTATATTTCTACAAGCGTATTACTAACATTACCTAAATTTTGCATTCCGCATGCTAGCCCACCATCAAATTGCATAACTGTTTTGTATGCAGTAACAGTTTTGCCATTTAAAAATTTGAATTTCCCTAAATAAACTTTAGGCAAATCATTTGACGAACCACCTGCTGAGCAATCTTCATATTCACCTGATGTAGCGTCAAACTTCGGATAAACAGGTCTATACCGGCATATGTACTCACCGTCATAGAGTTCACATGATCTAGCGGTTTGAAAATTTTGAGGTAAGCCTGTGACATTATTTTGGGCGATTACTTTTTCAGTAGCTGTCACAATTAAACCGTCGATTTTTGAAATCCCAGTTTTGATCGAGTATGTACGCACGGGGCCATTGCCATTGACAGAAACATTATCTTGCACGTAAGTCATACCCGCTTTTAATCGCTTATCTACTTGAGCTTTACCATAAGGATAACCATTGTAAGAACACCCCGCCTTAAAGCGGCCTTTATCAAAATAGCTCACTTCTTTTTCAACAGTGAAGGTTCCTTGAGGTTGTTCAACATTTGCAGCAAAAACATTTGTGGAAATACAAACTGAAATAATAGCAAAACTCAGAAGCCTAATCATATGATGCATCCTCCCCTTGTTAAATTAGTATTTCATAGTCGCCAATTATGCACAAAGCCGTACTCAGCTTAGGCTGCTGTTCTAGACTAACCTCACACTCAATACTCTCTTTGGTCTGGTCGAATGCATGTGTCTTTCACATACATTGAATTTTATCTGAATCATCAGTAACATTTAACAATGCGTGCAAATTTGTATTTTAAAACCATTGTGTTTGGAATTATTTTTTTTCTCTCATCAGCAGCTTACGCACTCGTAAATAACTCCCTCTACCTAGGTATGGGGGCACTCTCCCACGGATTAAATAAATCTAGCCAAGAAGCAAATGGCGAAACAAATACGCTTGGCACATTCTATTACCCAATCGTTGCAAAGATTCCATTCGAAATAGGCTTTGACTGGCAAATTGCACCATATGCTGGCTATTCCTATTTACTTGCGAATCAAAGTTCTGATGGTGGTTCAAAAACTACATATCTTTTTTTAGGCGTACCACTAGTCTATAATTTTAATGAAGTCTTTAGTGTTGAAGGTGGTCTTACAATACTCTGGTACACCATTGAAGGCCAAGGTGGCCTTAAAACATCACGAAATTCTACTTCAACAACAACTTATGGTTTACCCGCAAGCTATCAACGAACTCGAACCATTGCTCTAGATTTAGGGTTTGGTTGTACCCTTGCAGATTATCACATCGCTTTAAACACGATGGTTGAAAGCCTGTTTTCACCAACTCGCAGAACTTACAGTGCAATGCTTACTTTTACTTATCAACTGTGGGAATTTTAATGAAAATTACAAAATCAAATTTAATTAAGGCCGTGTTTTTCAATATAATTTTCTTTCAAAGCATTCCACATGCTTTTACGTTAGCGTTACCGAACCCTGGAATGTTAGGTTGGGATCGACGCCCACTCTCCATAAATATAAATGCAACAAACTGCCCATCAAATATTAGCTTAGCACCTATTGTCGATTCAGCGGCTCAAACATGGAACACAGTGCCCACGAGTAATATGACAGTTCGAACCGGAGGCCCAGCAACCTCTACTATCGGCCAACTTACATCAGAAGTAACTTATGACACTCCTGTAATTACTTGCTCTTCAAATTTTCAAGCCGACACAGGGCTAGATGCAAATTCCAGTTCTGCCGCAGCATATGTAACTCTTAGTGGGAACAAAATTGTACATGGATATATTTTGCTTAATGTTCAAACTGGTAGCCAAGGTCATATTAGTAATTTAAATCCATCACGACTTGTCATTATTATTGCCCATGAAATTGGTCACATTTTAGGATTAGGACATTCTGACGATTCAAAAGCATTGATGTATTTTGATGTTTCTGCAAAAACAAAATCAACCCTTGCTCGTGATGATATGGATGGCGTTACCTATCTCTATCAAAGAAACGAACCACCAGATGGCATTTTTGGCTGTGGATTAATAAAAAATCAAACACCAAAATTTACACCTCTATGGCTATTACTCATATTGTTTCCACTTTTCGTTAATTTTTATCTCAGGAATATTCAAATAATGAATTTAAATATGCTGTTTTTTATACTCACAATGTTCGCTTTACCAGCACATGGTTTTAACTCTAATGATTTATGGAAGAAGGTAAAAGAAACAAAGTATTCAATTGAAATGAAAAAAATATTTAATGAATGGGAGCTTGGGAAATTAGCATTTAAAAAAAATGAAGAAAGCTTTTTGATACAGCCAATACCAACACCAGGAAACGATACTTACATAGGTCTCTATGCAAAAATTTTAATACCCGCAAAACTAACTACAGTTATCGAAGTATTAAAAGACACTCTCAATTACATTAATGTCTATGAAGACATCCATGATATTAAACTTCTTGAGGCTAAAGACGATGACACTCAATTGCATTGGGCGTTTAAAGGCCCCATGGGCACTAAAACCAAATACCAGACTGTTCAAAGAATCAAACTCATCAATAACACAAAAGCAGTACTTATTTATGGATTCGCAGAAAGCGAGGATCTCTCTGCTGCAGATGGAATAATTCTGCTTCAAGAAAAAAATAATAAAACAGAACTTATTTCTTTTGATTTTTTTGATGCCGACTGGGGAATGTTAGCCAAACTTTTTAAGTCTGAAATTTGGAAAGAAAGTTGTATTAGTAATTCTAAAACAAATTTTACTATTAGAGATTTAAGCGCACACATTGAAAGAGGTGAGAAAAAAACAAATTATATTAAAAAGTTTTCCGCTCCCGATTTGAACAAGGCAAAACAATACTGCCATAAGACTGTCGATCGCGCGAATCAAAAAACTTTTGAAACTTTGATTTTGGATATCCTCGATTCAAATATAAATAAGAAATAATATACCCAAGCAATATTGCAAAAGTGTGATCAATTCCAAGATAGTTTTTTTGAAATGCACAAATTCCAGTAGTAATAAGAGTAGCAAAAAGTAAAATTCTCTTTTTATACTTTATAAACTGTAAAAGTGCTCCAAACGAACCTAAAACTCCAAGTGTAACACCTGTATCAAGCTGGTTAATTGTATTATCCCAGCCCGCCACATCAAATACTGACAAGAATGAAAATAAAAATAATCCAGTAAATAAGTTTGTATTAATACTTACAAGATAAGTTAGAGCAGCTAAAGATGTTCCACCAATCAATTCTAATGTTGCTGAGAAGACAATAAGAAGTATCATGTTAGCTAAAAGATGCCAAAAATCAAAATGCATAAAGTTGGAAGTAACAAGCACATACCATTTATTATTAATGAAATTTGATAAAGTAAAACCATATTGATCTAATATTTGTTTTTCTATTTCACCTGTTCCGCGTGCAACTGTATTCATATACGAATATACATTTAAGAAAAATACAAAACATGTGAACCAACATCTTGCAATAAATTCTCTAAATGTAAATGGTATTGGCCTTGTCAACGTGATGACTTCTGGGTTTAAAATCCCTTGCAAAGGCCTTGGCAAATGACTCCCAGTTCTCCAACGACGCCATTTATAAAGTAAATCACCCAAAATTCCATGGGCACTAAACATGCTTGCAATAGCAATGACAAAACTGAATTTAAAGCGAGGCGGATAATAGAGTAAAAATGAAGGTTCTTCAAAAGTAGGATTAAATTTCTTTTTGAAATGATAAAGACTCTTAAAATTAATGAATGTTTCATGCTTGTCAAAGACGTAACTTAAGAGCTTATTAAGAACAGGGTGATCTTGATTAACCCCAGGTTCATCAGACCCTAAAAGTGGCACAATACCAAGACTTGCAAATTTAACTCCCTCACTCTTAAACTTATCAAGTGCGAAGAGAACTAATGCTTCACTTACTCCATTGAGCGCAGTTTCTCGTCTGATAAGATCATGAATGAAGTATCCTTTTCTCGCAGGTATGGCAGAGCATGTAAGAAAACCCTCAATGCGATTTTCACTCCTTGCGATAAAGTATCTTTTGTACTGAGGTTGTTTAAACGGACTTACCTCTGAGATCAACTGCATTCTCTCGCCCTTGCGAGACAAAAACCATTCTCTTAAGACATCATACAGTTCGTCACTCGTTGCATTTTCGTTTAAAAGTTTAGTGTAAGGGATCTCCTCAAGTACAACACCCTTTCGAATAACCTGCCTTACTGCCGAATGTATTTTGGGTGAAATACCAGTTGAATCGTAATGCTCTAAATCGAAGATTGGCTCTTTACCAATTTGGATGACTCCAAAACCTAACTTTATAGCCTCTGCTGCCGTTGATTCTTTCGCCGCGAAAATCAGAGTATCTTTATTTTGCTTTTGAGTAGCGCGCGCAAAATCTAATAAAATATTACGAACTTGATGGGTTGCACACAGTGGATCTGTGATCATAATGTTTTGTTGATTTAAAGATACATACCCGGCCAGTGGTCTTGATTCACCTTGGATTCTTTGCTCATCATTACGAATATTGAAAAATCTAACATCACCATACAGATGAATAATAGAATTTGTATTAATACCAAAATTTTCAACTGCTCTAGCCACATCTTTTTCACTGACAAGACCATCGTCGATGTATTGGTGACGAGCTCTTCCTCGTGTCATTAAGAATCTAACAAAAAGAAAAGCCAGCCATACGGCTAGGCCGAGAACTCCAATACGTATAATAGGTAATAATGTTTCGGTGATCATCTATAAATGTTTCGGATTTTCTGACGATAAAGATAATATGCCAAAGGCACTAATTAACGTAAAAAAGAAGAATATTGTCATCATCGATGATAGCGAAGCAGTTCGTGATTCTTTAAAGTATTATTTTGAAAGCCATGGCGCCGTTGTTTATACAGCGTCTCAAATCGAACGTGTTCGGACTCTACTCCTAGGGCTTATTACTGAGAACACCCTACCCGACTTAGTTATTGTCGACATCATCTTACCAGAATGTTTTGGTTTGAGTGCCCTACGTGTGATCAATGATATTACAAGAGACTTTCATATACCTATCTTGGTTGTTTCTTCTGGATTTAATAAATTAGCTATTGCTCAAATGAAACTTCATGACGTTGTGGCTTATATTGAAAAACCAGTTTTATTAGAAAAACTTTATAAATTCACTCTTGATTTACTCAGCGATCTTGAAAACGCCAATCCTAAAACCTCTACCAATAATATACAAAATAATTTAAAAGCCGTTTCATAATAAAAACTTGTTCAAAAATTAATCCAGTGAAAAATCAGGAATACTCGTAAAAGCAATACGTGTCGGCGTCGCCATGGTGATATCGTGAAGACTTCCAAAGTAAATAGAGCTAGTTCCGTATTGAGCAATGAGCTTGTCCATTGAACGACTTAAAATAGCGCGTTTGTTATTATCGAAAAATGAAAAATTTCGATCTTGGCTCAAAATCAAATCAGTTAAATTTACAGAAACTTTTATAGGATTTCGCTTTGGTTGTTTTGCCCACAAATGATTAAAAGCCTCTAAAAGAGTAAACGTATCTTGGCATTCTAAAATCTTTGCCTGTTCATCCCACGATGTTCCATCGACATAATGTATGTACAAACTCATTTTGCTCGCCCATGCATCGATTTTTCTTAAACGCATGGCTGCTTTTTGTAATAGCTTTTGCCCCACAACATGCGCCCCTCGTATATTGCGCAATTGTGGCGGCAGCACATGAGAATGCCCCAAAGATTTATTACTATCAGTTGATAACTCAAGATCAATACCACGAAGCCATTGATAAAATCTCTCACCCAAAACACCGCCCCATATTTCTCGCAAAGAATGCATGGGCAGACTCATAAGCTGTGACACTGTTTGAATACCGCGCGCTTGGAGGCGTTTATCCATTTGGCGCCCGATACCAGGAAAATCATTTAACTTTAAAGAGTAAAGCTTATGGGGAAGATCTTCGAGCGTGATAATCGTTAAGCCATCAGGCTTTTGCATGTCAGAAGCAACTTTTGCCAAAAATCTATTTGGGGCTAGTCCTACAGAGCAACCAAGCTCACTTCCTACACGCAAAATATTTTTTTTAATTTCTTGAGCCAACTTAATAGCATTTTCAACCTTCTGATCGCGCCCACCCAAACGACAAGCCATTTCATCAATAGACAAAACGGCTGTTACGGGATGACAGGCTTCAACAGCTTGAATAATTTTATGATGATAATCGACATAGATCTTATGCCTTGCCTCTACAAACTGGATTTCGGGGCAAAGTTTTTTTGCTTCACTAACAGAAGTGCCCGTCTTGATTCCAAAAGCCTTCGCTTCGTAGCTAGCGGCAATACAACACGTACGATCAGTCATCACAGGCAAAACGCCTACAGGTTTTCCCCGCAATTCTGGACGCATTTGCTGTTCAACCGATGCAAAATAAGAATTGAGATCGACAAAAAGCCATCTAACTTCTTGAGATTGACTGATGGTTCCTCCACTCTTCATACTTACACATAACTTACACATGACTTAAAATAAAGAAAATTCGACACACAACACTTTGCATAAATAGCAAACAGTGGTGGGAACTACTTCTTAGAGCTAGACGTTTCTTTTTCGTGAACTGCTTGAAGGGCACTTTGGGCCTGTTTTTCATAGCCCGCAATTGTAGACAAACGCATGAAAAGATTTTTTGCCTCATTGGTACGGCCCAAATTTAAAAAATTAATGACTAAATTATTAAGGGCCGGGGCGTAATCTGGGCGAATTTGCAGAGCTACAAGATAATGTTCATTTGCTTTTTCAACGTTGCCTGTGTTTGTTAAAAACTTTGCAAAGTTTAAATGAAAAAATTCAGAGCGCTCATCAAGAGCCACAGCTTTAGTGTAATGTTCTAAAGCTGCTTCATGCTCGCCATCTCTTTCATGCATGGCGGCTAAGTTATTGTGGCCCATTGCATAGCGAGGGTCTGCAACAACAGATTTATGGTATTCTTCTTTGGCTTCTTTGAAACGATTGCGTATGTAATAAAAGGTTCCCAAATCAGCGTGTGCCTTTGCGGTGCTGGGATATTTCTTTATGACATCTCCCCACAGAGTTTCGTCATTAAACCAAACCCATACTCGGGATAAACAAATAGCGATCGGCAAATTTGAAACCATTTCCAAACCTGATAATTTGAAAAGTTGGAAAGATCGTAATTCCAGCAAAAACTAATCCAAAAATTGCAGCATTACGTTTTGAGCGATCAACAATAACTACTAAAGTGATAATCGTAAAAACTGCTGCCGCAATATATTGAAACTGACTCACATGATAGGTATTTGTTTCGTAGATGACGCTTAAAAAGAGAGGGGCTGCAAAACTTGAAATATAGTGAACAACGGCCTCCCAAAGATAAGTTAGCCAACCAAGCGTATCAAATTTCGGATCCGTAAGATTAACTTCCGCGACATGAATATTTAAATGAATTAAACCAAAGATGCCACTGATCATAAAAAATGGAATTTTATCAACCACCATTTTGAAATTCAGCTTACGCCCAATGTATAAGTCATAAGCGAAAAGAACCAGTGGATAAGTGATAGATGTCGCCTTTGAAAAAAGTGACAAGATAAACATCAAAATCGAAGCACTATACCAATAAACTGCTTTTGTATTTTTCTCTTTGTAAGAGGTATAAAAAAGAAATGAAAGCAGAAAAAAACAGTACAAAGAAGATCTTTTCTTTCAGTAACCCAAGCCACAGATTCTACATGTACGGGATGTGACATAAAAACCATTGCAGCAGCAGCGACAATAAAGAACTCACTTTTAAGTTTTTGTAAAAACAGAATAAAAAGTAGACAAATAATGACGTACAAAACGAGATTATTTAAATGATAATAAAATGGATCTAACCCGAAGAGGCTATATTCTAGAGCATAACTTGCAATGGTAAGTGGGATATAATCAATGCTCTTTTGCCCCCACCCACCATATTTAAATGTTTCAATCAGATTAAAATTTTTAACTGTAGGGTTTTCAAGGAGTATTAATGGATCATCCAACGTGACAAAGCCGCACCATAACGCCGGCACATACAAAATGACGGCAATGAGAGCAACAACAAGATACAAAATTCGTTGACGATAATAAGGAGACATTTCTTATAATTTGAGCATAATTCCAAACCATTTACTTATAAATATTGAAAATTTTATCTCAAATTTTATCTCATAAAAGAGCCAAATCTTGGCACCTGCTACTTGCAGGATTTACTCGCTTTTGATGTTTTACAAGCTCTATGCATGTTTGGAGGTAGTAGAACCCTGGTATAAGGGTTGCTCTAAGTGATGGTCTGACGCCATTTGAGTTGTATTTTGTGGAAAGGCCGATCATGTCTCGTAAAGTAGTTATAATGCTTATCGCTGTCGTTGTGACCTTCAGTGCCATTGGGTTTATGATGTTCGATAAAGTAGCTGTTAGTATTTCTTGTCAAGATCCCAGACTTTTTATGGATGGGATATACTATGCCACCGTTCAAAGTCGAAAGTTGACATCGCATAATTCAGTTACAATTTATAAACGTCATCAAGGAAACAAAGTTAATTTAGGAACAATCAAAGTAAGTTCTTTAAAAGATGGATACCTTGGTGAAGGTCTTAAACTGATGTTCGCTAAAAATTCCCGCTCTCAGTTGCAGGGGTTATTAGAAGCACAAGTCGGGGGCGAAAATATTTCAGCCTCACTTGTGTGCGCTCAACGTTAGAAATACGCTCTCAACGCACTGTATCGTTCACCTTCTACTAGATTTTAACATGAAGCAATGTAAGCTTAACGTATGTTCAAAAAGCTTAAGCACAAACTTCACAAGATTAGATTAGTAATAGACCCCCATGCGCGTAAAAAAGAGCTTTCCTACATTCTTGATAATGCAAAATCTGAAACAACACTTTTAGAACGTATTATTTGGTTAGAATCACTCGTTGATTGGATTCGAGCATCAACTCAACTCCCAACAGAATTTGAAACCAGTACTGGTCAATTTCAAAATGCACGCATTAGATTTTTACTTCAAGTATTAGACAGGCATCATGATTGGAAAAAAACTGTTTCCGAGAATTTTAGAGCCATTTTAGAAGAAACATCCGGCGTTCAATTATTTTGTCAGACAGGGCTCGTTCAAGAAAAAGGTTTTTTTAGCGAAGCAGCAACAAGAATTCTTAAAGTAATTCTCCCCACACCACCACATGATAAAGATTTAGCTGAACTCTTTAATCAAATATTTAAACATAAAGATGACGCCGCGTGGATCACATCTCTTAGCCCCGACGTCCTGAACCAAATCATTGCTCTCATTAATTTTGAAGCACTTCAGAGTGAAGATATTTTCATGAATTTAAAGTACTCCATGACTGAGGCACTTTTAATACTTGGTTCAAATAATGCTTCTCTTGGTTTATCCCACGAGATCAGACAAAGATTGCCTCAATCATTTAGAATTGTTCAATCTCCGTTTATACTTTTGAATCAATCATTAGTTGAGACCGTTAAGAATATGCATACTATGCCTGACGGCCCTGAAATTTTACAACTTGCCGATAGAAGTCATAAACACATCGAAAATTGCAGACAACTTATACTTGGAGTTTTTGATCAGCTTGAAAAATCAGGTGTTAGCGTTCATTTAGTTTATAATCTGGAAACGCTTCTTGATTCACTGAATCGAATTGATAAGCTTTTAAAACTTCTGGTTACAAATAGTACCTCCAATTCAATGAGTCTTGTGATTTCATTTATGGCTGATCTCGCACATCAAAGTGCCATGAATAGAACTTTATCAGATTTGATCTATAGTAATTTGCATTTACTATCGCGAAAAATTATTGAGCGCACAGGTGATTCAGGTGAACATTATATCACTAAAACAAAATCAGAATATTTTCACATGCTACTCTCTGCAATGGGAGGAGGGCTACTCACTGTTGGCACAACTGTTTTTAAATTTGGGATTAATAAACTAAAACTTCCCTTGTTTTTTGAAGGTCTGTTTAGCTGGATTAACTACTCCGGTAGTTTTATCTTAATGCAAACTTTTCAGTTTACACTTGCTACCAAACAACCCTCCATGACGGCTTCTGCTTTAGCAGGCAAACTCACACAACTTCAAGATTCACAAAAAGTAGATGAATTTATCGACGAAGTAGCCCGCATCACACGATCTCAATTCGCTGCGATATTAGGAAATCTAGGCCTTGTTATTCCAGGTGCTATCGCTGTTGATTTTCTCAATGTGCAACTCGCTGGTAATCACATTATAAATTATGAATATGCCAACTATGTGCTTGAATCACTTCACCCATATAAGAGTTTTACGATTCCTTTAGCAGCACTCACCGGAGCACTTTTATGGCTTTCGAGTATGGCCTCAGGTTGGCTTGAGAATTGGATTGTTTATAGACAACTTCCAGCAGCTATATCTAGGCATCGACGACTCACAGAATTGTTTGGAGAAAAAACCTGCCAGAGGCTTTCACACTGGTTTTCGTACAATGTTGCTGCCTTTGGATCAAATGTCTCATTAGGATTTTTACTGGCCTTCACGCCCATCATAGGACGTTTCTTTGGCCTTCCTTTAGATGTCAGACACGTTACTCTTTCTACGGGGGCAATGACTTTTGCGGTTTGCTCACTTTATGATTCAAGACTCCCCTACACCAGTTTAACATGGGCATTAGTTGGAATCTTTTTTGTGGGAATTCTAAATTTCGGCGTGAGCTTTGCTCTAGCGCTTGGAGTCGCTGTACGAGCTCGTAACGTCAATCAGTCTCGATTCAAACAACTTTTAAAAGCATCTTTAAAACGTATTAGACAAAATCCAGGACAGTTTCTACTCCCTCCAAAGTTTTAATAAAAGTTTATTTCTTATAAATACTGCAAGAGTGTTAGCAAACTGACATTCACAATTGCCAAAAAATGTCACGGCGAGGTGTTGTATTTACATTGGTGATGGCATGCAGGTTGCTCTGAGGCCAGTTGGCTTATCGAGAGGTATTTAAATGCGTGCGTTAGTTGGAACATTTTCACTTATACTTTTTTACGTAGCAAATGCAAATGCGAACCCTATTTTTTTAGAACGAAATACTATCAATACACTTACCGGTGATGATGCAAAAAAATTATTTGAACAAAACTCAGTTAATAGCAAAACGGTAACTGATTATCTAGGTAACGCTCGTTTTTATGAAAATGTAGTTAATTTAAACTCAAATCAAAACATTGATCCTGAAAATCTAGACTGTCTAATTCATCACAATGTAATTCAGCACTGCCTACATCAAGGTAAAAACTACGAGTGCACATTCTTAGTTGAAAAAAATAGAGACTGCAAAAAATAATCTGGTCAGAGGAAATAAAAAAGGGGGATTCAATGACTGAATCCCCCTTTTGATGTGCGTTACTTGGATTAATAACATTGTCCGTAATATGAATAAACGCGTTCAGTTGCGGTGTCATTGCCTGACAATTCAGCCAAACGATTTCCTGTTTGAGGATCAATAAATTCAGATTCTGAACTAACAGTACTTACGCGGTCATAATATGAAACTTGTCTATAACCATAACGTGTTTCATAACGATAATAGCGATCGTATCGAATGATCTGACCATATTGATTGTAAACTGGAGCATAATAAACCACTTGTACTCTATAATTACAATTTTCAGTTAAACTTTGCTCTAGTGATTGTGTGATAGATGTACGTACCACACCTTTTAAATTCCAAGCTTGACCAATTTGTGTGCTTTGAAGTGAAAACGATCCGTTGTTCTGAGGAATCGATGAGCCTGCTGGAACTTTAAGTGTAACTTTTAGATCATCACCATTCATGGCATCTCTAATTTTGATCTTTAATTCACGCTTCTCTTGATTAAAAGAAAATTCTGAATTGTAGGATCCTTGTGGCACAGTTACTACTTTTCCGTCTTTATTAACGACGTTCAGTGCTGAAACGACATTAAGTACACCATCTAGATCCCCGCAAGATACCAGGGCAAACGCAACTGCAACTACTGACAATATTCTTTTCATTTAGGTCCCCTTTGTTATTTGAACTTCCTCTTCATATGAAGAGGCTATTCTGTGATTGAAGCCTAAAGAAAGTTTAAGTCAAGTTTTTATGATTACTTAATTTCAGTATTTCCATTATCAGTGTTGATGAGTTTTACTGGTATATAACTGACACCAAATGCTGCACCTGGTTCATCCGTAATTTTAAATTCTTTCATTAATTTTTCGTCTAAATCTCGGTGAAAAATAATGGCGTTAAGATCAGAATCATAACTCCAAATGCGCTCACCTTTAATTGAAACAGGGGGGACTAGTTTTCGTTCATTAAGTGGTGTTGATTCTTTACCGTAGAGTACAACAAGACTATCCGCGTCAGGTATACCCGTTAGTAATTGTTCACGTCGGCTGAGTCGATCATCAAGTTGCACGCCAATTTTTGCAAGGTTTCTACCAAAGCTAGGAGAACAAAGACTAAATGTTAAACCCTGAGACATTTCCATAAAATGTTTAAGTTTTACCGGTGGTCCACTTGGATCAGTCTTACAAACCACACCATCAACTGGAATTGCCAATACACCGAAGGTCATAATTTTTTGACGCTTCTTTGCCTTCGCATTTAAAAGTAAACGATTAAATTCTTCAGGGTTAAAATCACGATTACTAATATCAGCATCAGTAATGAAGATAACCGCTAAGTAAGCATCTGGTCTGTAAAAACCTTGATTAGCTAAAAGTGCGTTAGAATCGGATATTGCAGCAACTACCGGGCTAAACGACTCTTCAAACTCTGGCCCTGTTTTTGGATCCTTAGCACCCATCAAGATAGTATTTTTTAAGGTCTCAACAAGCTTAGGAGTTTTCCGCGTTACAAATGGTACCCCTGGGATTACTTGATCAGGGTTCGGCCCAAATTTTAAAGGCTGAAGATGCCCTACTGGCCCTACTGATTGAGGTTTTGTAGAATCATAAATGCTTGTGACTCCGATATGAAAATCAATTACTTTATTGCGAGCAAAAACTTTTACAAAATTTTCAATATTATCAGCTAAAGTCTGCTGATGTTTTGCCATACTAGCAGATACATCTATTACAAAAAGAATATCTACTTTATTGTTTGCTTCAAGCTTTTCAATTTGAGGTGTTAAACTGAGTTGCTTAAACTCCTCTAGCGGTGGTTGTCGCCGCGGTGAAGTCGGGCTACAAGCAAAGTTTGCCAAAACCAAAACAGACATACTTAACATTAAAATGTTTTTCATAACTTCTTTCCTTCTTTAGCGGGACAACCTTTTGCATTCACTTGATAGTGATCTAACTCGTCCAACCAAATTTCATCTCTATACGGAAATTCAATGACATTATTGTCAGTAATTTTTTGAAATGATTTATCTTCATCTGATTTTTTTGGATTCGCGTGCATTCTTTGAATTGCCTCAACTTCTACAATTTGAAGTTTTTGAAGATTTTTTGAAATTTCAGACATATCAACTTTTGCCATAAGTTTTATTTTTTTAGTAATTTCAGTTTTTGAAATATCTAAATGTGCTTTTGCAGTTTTTATGACTTCAGAAATTTCAAGCTTAGTTGCAACACTTACTTCTTCAGAAAGGTATTTTTCACGTGTTATTTGACGTAATAAGATTTCATCGCGATTAAAAAATCTTGGAAGCTTCTCAACATCAGGGCCCAATGTTGCCAATGACACATAACCATTTTGGAGCTTTGCAAGTGCTTTAGTTACTTCAGGTGAAGTTCCGCTGTGTGCAAGGCGTTCGATTTCAACAACACGGCTTCTATATCGCTTTTTGAATTCAACGATAATCTTAAAAATTGAGTTATAATCACAAATTTTTAGATTATCAAAACTAGCCAAAAAATAAGGTTCAGGGCCTAATTGCGAAGCAAAAAATGGAGTCAAAACTGTTGTCAACTCAGCCAAAGCTTTTTCATATTGTTTTGATCGTGTGTAAATCCAAGCTTTTTCTTCAAGGGCTTCTAGCCAATAGTCAGAATTTTTTGAAATTAAATTATAATAGCGAAGTGATTTATCAAGTTTATTATCTTGATAGAGCATTCGAGCCGCAGCCATGAGTATTTGATCATGGTCAATGAGTTGTTGTTCTGAATCTAATAATTGTTGCAATAAACCTGATGCCTTCGATGTCTGGCCGATAATCCCAAAACCAAGTGCTAATTGCCATCTAAGCCAAGCACTCTCTTCACTGCTTAGATCAACTTTAGCGAGTAATTCTTGTGCATCTTTAATATCTTTTTTATTATCTAAACTGTGTGTATTCCAGGCACGAATTTTAAACTCCGTATTTTTAGAAAAAAATCCATTCCAATGATTATTCCAAGTTAGCGTAATTTTCTTCAACACTGGATGAGATGGTACTAGTTCATTAGCCCACGCTTTTTGAATTCCTGATGGGATGTCTTTTACTTTTTTAATCAAGAATAAATTTTCTAAAGCAAGTACATGGAGTCCATTTCTAAATAATACAAAAGAATAAAGCGCTTGAACACCTGGAACATTCTTTGACTTTTCAGTAGGGTAAAATTCATTCCATTGTGTCAAAGCAGCTTTATATTGGTTTTTATCCAATAAATCTTGGAGCTGTGCTTGTCCGCCGAAAGAAACACTACTTATGAATATAAGCCAAACAAACACAAACGATTTCATAATAAAACACCTACAGAAGCTGTGAATACAACAGAGTCTTGATGACGTTTTTCACCTTGAAGCAGATCAGTATACGGCTGGTAGCGAACTTCGAGTCGTGAAGCAATGTTTTGTGTCCACCAGAAGCCAACACCACCACCTGCTGTATAGGTGTCGGAACTTCCAGAATCTAAAAACATCTTTCCGTAACCGATAAGTGTGTAAATATCAAAATGAGCAACACCTAGATTAAATAAATTAAGTTTTCCATAAATGGGATACCAATTAACTACAAGTAGACCTGTTTCAATTGGATAATCAATTGGTGGAATATTGTATTTATAACCTTGAGAATAGCGTCTATTTGCATCATCGTAAATATTTTGGCCTTCGGCAGTCAATGAGCTATAGGCTTTATAATAACGTGCACCCACTGACCAACTTGGAGTTAAATGAAAATCAAGATTTCCACCTAAATTTTGTGTGCGCATGTAGGTATCACCACCTGAAACCATTGAGTAATTCACACCTAATTCAAAGCGATTATTACGATCAACTGTTCTATTTTGAACAATCTTAACTTGATTTTCAGGGTCCAATGCTTGAGCTCGCCCAACAATTTCTGCGTTGCCCCCTAAAGAATCAAAATCTTTTTTTAGATTTATTTTTTCAGCCGCTTGAGAGTTCAAGCTTAAAACGCCGATAATTAAAACAACTAATGCTTTCATTATTTGCCTCCTTCAGGAGCTATTGTTACGAGAGGTAATTTTGTAGGTACAGGTTTTGGCGTTACAGTTGCTGCAGGAGCTGCCGGCACTACAGGCTTTTGCTTTGGTGTTGGTGATGCGGTTGCAATTGGTGCTGCCCCTACAACTAGAGTTGCAGCTGGCGCAGGTGTTGGCGAAGCTTTCTTTTTAGGCGCAGCTTTTGTTGGTACTGGTACTTCACATTTTTCATTAGAAGGAATAACCTTAAAGCTGTGTGTCAACGTAGTCACAGCAGATTTTGTCTCACCCAATTTATTTTCAGCTTTGAAAGTAATCTGATAAATTGTCACTTTACAGGGGATATTCCAATCCAAATCACATTTCATTTCAGTTGTTTTACCATTAATGGGCGAACATGACATTACAGGCTGACCTTCGATAGTTGTAAGATCAGTCATACTTTCAACAGAAACATTTCCACGTTCTTTTACTTTTACAAAAAATGGAATCTTTGGCCATGTTCCACCACGAACTTCTGTAGTGGACGCATCATTACCCCAAATAAACTCTGGCTTACTGGGAGTAAACATAACGGTGACACAAGGCTCTTTAGGATTTGAAATTCGGTTTGTTGCATTTTTTGCTAAAATTCTAAAACAAACATCAACTCCCGGTGCAGTTAAATCTTTTGTCTTTTGTGAATTTAACGGCGTAGGTACAGCTTCAATGCTTGTATCAAAAACAAAATCATAGCGCCACAATGTTTTATTCACTCTTCGTGGAAATGGTGATTGCGGGTGCTGAGTAATAAACCTTGTTCCATTTGCAGAAAACCGTTCTTTATTATTGGCCATTGCAGATGCACTAAAATCAACAATCGGTGCAGTTTCATAACCAGAGGGATCATTCACTTCGACAGTAAAGGCAACTGTTTGCCCCTCAGTAATTGTTGAAGGCAAATTATTAAATGCAACAATCTCAGGATCCCGTGTGTCTTTTTTTACTGATACTGCGAATGTGTGCTTTTTTGAAATGCGCTGATAGCGTTCAATTTTTGGAAGCGTGATTGCAGCTTCAAGTACAATCGCCTCAGTGGCAGGTAATCCATCTATAACTGTATAATGCCCAGGCGTCCATCTCACCAACCAATACTGAGGAGCAGCAAAACCTGAGTTAGGATTATAACTAGGATCTTTTTCTTTTGTTTGAATAAGCTGGGCTCCGCTTGGGAGTTGAACTGCTCTTACAGTAAAGTCTTTTGCTCCAGGCTCATTACAAACAACACGTACTTTATAAACTTTAGTTTCGCCTTCTGCGATCTCAGGCAAAATTGAAGAACCCAGTGGAGCATCAACAGGTGCAAATGAAAATGAGTTTATGCTATCAATTTTTTGTTTATCTTGAGTTTTTTCATTCGCAGGTTGTTGCGGCAAATGCCTAAAATCTTTAATGGGATCTTGTTTATCCCTACCACAACCGGCTAAGGCAAAACCTAAGATTAAAACAGTACTTAATGCGACAACTTTCATAGAATTCTCCATAATATCAACCTTGGCTCGTTCTCTTGAGTACAAATGGGAAATCAACTTTTACTGTTGCTCCACCTTTTGGCTCAGGAAACTTCCAGGTCTTCAAACGTTCCACAATACAATTTTCAATTTCAACATCGCGCAATGACGAACTTGTCGTATTTGCCGATTTTACTATTCCAGTTCCTGCAATGAAAAATCGAATGGCCAAGCGTCCTGAAACATCAGGATTTGACTGAATTCCTCGTTCATAACAGTAACGAACTTCGCCGAGATGACGATTAATCACAGCAGCAATTTGTTCCATGGTGAGTCCACCTTCAATGGTGGCATCCTTTTCGATGGGTGCGTAAACCGCACTGGAGGATCCGATTAGACTTAATTGTCCATAACCAGCGCGTCCTCCGCCTTTTCCTTTAGTGCCGTAGCCGCCAAGTCCTTGCGCTTTTGCGCCGGGGCCAAGTGCCGCACCAACAAGACCTTTTCCATAAAAAGAAGTCTGCACTCCTCCGCTCCCTGCAGTTCCGCCAAGACCTGCGCCTCGTGAAACCGCGACCGCGTTTAATTGCAATCCACCTTTTTGATTCGATTTATTTAAACTTCCTAAAACCCCAAGTGCGCCCACTGTATTTACTGGAGCTTGAGCCTTTGGAGATGTTTTAACTGCAGCTACTTTTGGTGTTTTTGGTTTTTGTTGTGCTATTGATTTTGGTGTTTCCATTTGTGTCGTCATGGGTTCAACAGCACGTTTTGTACGTGGGGTGATCATTACAATATGTTCTTCCTCTGGTAATTCAGGACCAAAAAAGTAACCAACAACCATAGTTAAACTTAATAACAAAAGTAAAATCAGTGATGTCCATTTAAGTGCTTTTTTGAAATCTTCTACGCTATCGTCTTCTTTAGTTTTAACAGTTGGGCTTAAAACCTGTGATTCAATTGTAGGTACCCAGCGTAGATATCCAACACTGCCAACTTTTACTCCATTTGAAGATTGAACCTGCTCTTTTGTTGAAGAGGTCAACAATGTATAGGGAATACCTTCGTCATCAAGATCGTCTGTGTTCTTAACAGGAACAATTCGACGTGTGTCTTCACGATACACAAGAGACAACGTCTGACTCTTCCAATGAAAAGTTCTTACGACTTGACCTAGTTTATTTTCTAAAACAAATGCGCCTTGCATGGTTCAAATACCTTTCAACGCTTCGTTGACGATTGTTTAAGTCGATCTTTAAAGTCTTTTCTAACTAGTAAAAGATCATCCAATTCTTTTTCATTCTCAACGGTAGCTGCCGCTTCTGCTGGCTGTGCATACTCACCGCGAACTAAAAGATCATTAAAATTAAAATCAGTACTATACTTCTTACTTTTTTCTGAACCTTGTTGTGTTTTTGATGCAGCTTTAGTTGATTTTTTATTTTTAGATTCGGGGGATCCAAATACTTGACTGCTCAAGAACACAAAAGCAACTACTATAAGAGCTTTTAATATAATTACATTTGATTCTTTAATCATCTGTTTCATAAACGCTTCCCTTTTTGCAATTGAGCAAGTCTTGCTTCTAAATAGGCGACTAAAGTTTCATGCCCAATGCGCTCTTCTAAATTTTTTAATTTTTCGACACTTTCTTTATCAAACGGATTTTCTTTAACATCTTGACGTGCTGAATCTAAAGCCCTTTGCGATGGTCTTTCTTGGCTT
The DNA here is from genome assembly GCA_034439615.1 of Oligoflexia bacterium. Taxonomy (NCBI): domain Bacteria; kingdom Pseudomonadati; phylum Bdellovibrionota; class Oligoflexia; species Oligoflexia bacterium. Next base: position 49,028 of record JAWXAT010000046.1, read on the forward strand.
TCATCAATAATATTTTTAACTACACGCTGCTCTCTAGATGGAGCTACACGAGAGATAAGTTTTAATTCTTCAATTAAAAGATTTTTTAAATCACCCCGAGTAATTTTCAATTCATCAGCTACTAAAGTTGATAATTCTGACTTCTTCCAAAGATCACCCAACTTATGCTCCACAGCTTCTGCTTTGTTTAAATAGGGTTTAGCTTGTTGAGAGATGAGTGTTTTATATTCTTTCTCTTGCTTCCCTTTTAAGCCACCAGGCAATGGCAATGAATGAATATCATCAGCTAAACGTCGATACTCAGTAGCAACAGCGTGTAATGTTATTACTTGAATAACCCAGTCACCTGTTTTGATTCCTTTTTGTGCTGATTGCTCTAAGTTGCTCAGTAACGACAATCTATCTTGCAATGATTTTTTTAACTGTGAATCTGATTTGGCATTAATTTTATGTCGTGTAACGTGATTTGTGTCTTTTTCAAATTTATTTAAAAATAGAAATCTAGAAATAACTTGCCCAGCGGCAGTATCTCTTAATTTACTTGTGTTTAAAAACTGTTCAGCAAAATTAAAATCTTGGTTTTTAGCAAAAATTTCTAAAACCAATCTGGCATAGAGCTCTTTATTTTGCTTGAGCCGTTTTTGATACTTCTTTAAGACGACTTCACCATTTCTTGAACTACGTACAAGCCTTGCCATTACTTTTTGTGCTTGATTTTCATCTTTGGTGATTTTTAAATATTTTTGATAATAGTCCTCAGCATCTTGATTTGCTAATTCAGCGAGTAAAGCTAACTTTAATGTACGCTCTTCTTGTGATAGTTCTGCAAACTTAAGTTTAAGGCTTAGCTTATACGCTAAAGCAAAATTAAGAGTGATCTCTGCAGCCCAGACTTTTCTAGTCAAAGCATACTCACGATCGCTTTCAGATAATTGCTGCACTGAAAGTAACCCATCTGCGGCATAATTTACTTCATCAAGATTATTTGTTTTTTCAGCTAAGATGAGCCTGTTTTTAAAATATGAAATCTTTTCTTCGCTATTGGCGCCATCAAGTTTAACGGTATTAAGTTTAACCAATTGATCTTCATATCGCCGTATTGTTGCAGGTTCATTCATAGCAACAGCTACATTATTAAGCACCGCAGTACGTGATATTTTATGAAACTCTAACTTTCTCTTTGGTAAAACTTCGGCAAATTCATTTGCCCAATGCTCAATAAGATCTTCACGTTTTGCTAAAACAAGAGAATCAAGTGCTAAATCAGCTGCTTTTTCTCTTAATTCAATAGATTTTGAATCTTTGTTTTTAGCAATTGCTCGAAAACCATTAGCTGCATCTGCATACTTATTTTGTTCATATAAAAGTTGAACTTGTTGATAGCGAACTTCAGTACTTTTTTGACCATCAGGCAAAATATTTAAATAATGAGCATAAGCAGACTCTCTAAATTTAACATCTTTTGAAAGTTCAGCTGCTTCAATTTCGCCAAGCAAACAAGCCTCAATTTTAGCTTGGTCATCAGTAATGAGCGCTGCACTTTTATAAAGTGAAATTGATTGTTGCCAAAGTTGGAGCTGCTTTGCTGTTTGAGCTGCCCATAAGGCCATGTCGATATCTTTAAAAAACGCTGTGTAAGCTGAATATGCTTTTACAAGTGGAGTAGAGGGCTCATGTTCTTCACTTTTTGCCCAACCCGTTAAAAGTTTGCGCATTTTCTTTTGCAATAAATTACATTCCTCATCAGGAGTGCAACCGTGGTTTTTCCAAATTTCAATGGCCTTTACGATTTCAACCACTACACCGGGTTTTTTGCCCATATCGTAATTAACGTGAGCTAAACGAATATAACCTTCAATTTTGTCTTTAGGATTTTTTTGCTCTTCACCAACAGCTTGCAAAACAAGCAATGCTGATTGCTTTTTGCCAAGTCGATCAAGTTCTTGGGCCATGTAATTGAGATTTTCTTTACGAGACCCTTCAGGACTTAAATCACTTAATGATTTTATTTCTTGTAGACCCACATCGCCACGAGAATAAAATGTTGCCAAATCTCTTGATAAATCTTCTCGAAATGGAAGATCATCTTTGCCATCACGGGTTAATAAATCTTCATTACTTAAAACAGCTACTAATGATCGTTGTGCTTCTTGGTAATTTTTTTGATGCAGATAACACCAGCCAACTCGCGACATAATGTAACCACGTCTAGGGGTATTTTTAATGCTCAATGCATTCTTATATAATTCAAGGGCTTTTTTATATTTTGCTTTTTTAAAAGCTGCATCACCTAGACTTGCATATGAATGACCAACAAGCTCACTGTGAAAGTTTCCTTTTTTAGATTTAATAATCGAATCAAAAAGATCTAAAGATTTTTTATTTTGGCCTGAAAGGTCATACAACTGAATCATTTGCAGGGCTATTCTAGATTTTAAATCGTAATTACCCTTTGAATACAGAGTTTCATAGAGTTCAAGTGCTCGTAGGCGGTCTTTTTTACTACCTCTACATGCATCACATTTTTGTTCGATTTCTTCCATTGCGGCAAGGCGTGCACGTTCTGCATGAAGATCAGCAAGTCTTTGCATAATTGCAGAACGCGAAGGATTCTCACTATCAGTAAGAGAAAGCACTCTCTCAAGCTTTTCTATCACGAGAGTGTGGGTAGATGAGTCCATTTTTTCAGCCATTAAGACTAAACCAGTACTCATTATTGCAATCAAAGTGAGAACGCTTAAAAATTTCACTTTTTAGTCGCCTCCTGAGTGACTGCAAATTTGAAATGTTGGAAACCTGCTTGTGAACCAGCCATGATTATAGGATTTAGACTGGCAAACTCTGTTTTCTTATCAGCCTTAATGATAATGTTATCTTTACCGTCAGTATTATCTGCTAAAAGCTTTTTACGAATTTCATAGAGTTTACGAGTAATTTGATCTTTAGAAATTTCTTTTTCATCAATAAAATAATGTCCTTTATTAACACTCACGACAGTACCCATTTGAAGTGTATTTACTTGAAGTGCTGTTGGAAGTTGCATTCCTTTATCAAGCTTGATGGTATTATTTGACCCAGTTAAATTGATGAGCAAAAAGATAACCAAGATAGAAAATGCATCAATGAGTGAAGTCAAAGAGAGGTTAAAAAGCATTGATCGAGCTTTTTTGCCATTTTTAGGGCGCAATGCTGATTGCTGCTCCATTGAGTTCTTCAGTATTTGATTTTTTAAAACACTTACTTCTAACACTCTTCACTCCTTAAATGGGCGAAATGCCAATATCTTTGATTGAACCCTTTTTAAGATTATCCATTATCTGGATTATATCTGCGTAGGGAGTACTCTGCGAAGGCAACACAACGGCTGTTTTAATCTCAGGTATTTGCTTCGTAAGGGCAGTTAAATAATTTTGAATTCCCTTTTGATTTGACGCTTGTACTTCAAATTCAACTGGTATGTTGCCGCGTTTTGAAACATTTTGAAGTTTAAAAATAATTTGCCCTGTGGATTTCAATGTCGCCCAAACTGCTGGAGGCTTCGTTTGTTTTTCATCTTGTGGACCAAAAGCTTGTGAGGTATCCATCGAACCTAAATGCACCCACGCAACTGTTACTAATAGAAAACAAATAAGCGTAGATAAAAGGTCGATAAATGGGATTAGATTGAGTTCAAAATTCAACTCTTTCTTTGATTTATTTCCCATTGTTACAAAAGCCATGATCCTACTCCACAATTAGAGATTAATTATTTCGCTTCTTTTGAACGAATACGCTTAGCTGGAACAGATTCGTAATTAAAACTGAGCCAGTTAAACACTTTTAAAGCACCTTGATTAATGTCTTCAGCTAAAGCTTGTGCACGATTTTGAAGAACCGAGTACATAACGATAGCTGGAATAGCCATGAGCAAACCATAAGCTGTTGCATGCATCGCCATTGAGATACCTTGTGAAAGGAGAGCTGCTTTTTCGATGGGGTTTGCATTTCCAACTGATGAGAAAGATTCAATTAAACCAACGATTGTACCCAAGAGACCCAAAAGAGTTCCTACGTTACCGATCATTGCTAAAAATCCAGTGCGCTTTTCTAAACGTGCATTTTCATGAAGAAGGACTTCATCCATTTTTGCTTGAATTTCATCGCGCCCGCCCATATCAATTGCAGCTTGTGCACCGGCTTCAACAACTTGTGCTATAGGATTTGTAAAACGTAGGGCACGTGCACGAGTGAGTACTTTTTCGATATTGCCTTTGCGAATATCATCTTCAAAGCTTGCAGCTAATGCTTTTTGCCCAGTGTTTCTAGTGATGTATAGAGCAAAAACTCGCTCAGCTATAATTGCGATTGAAACAATTTGCGCTGCTAAAATTGCCCACATCCATATGCCGCCTACGCGGAATGCTTCAGTGATGTTTGAGAAAATGAACATATATAGTTACCTCCAGTAGAGTCTTAATAAACACGTATTCGTATCCGTAGGCTCATTGAGCAAGGCAAGTGCCAGCATCTAAATGCATCCTGAACAAGGGGAAGGTAAAATTCGCTGTACTGATTACACACAAGTGACGCAAAACGGCGCCTAGGCGATGAATTTCCTCTTTGGCTCTTATTAAAAGACACCCAAAAATGAAGGTCTAGGTGTGAAGTTATGAGTTTGAGAGCAAAGTATTGCCGTGAATTAGAAGTCACCAAAATTGTCGGTTTAAGGAGAGGTTATAAAGCATTGCCTCAAATTAGAAGACATAAAATTGTAGGTTTCTGTGTGAAGTTATGGGGTTGGAGTATCTGAAAAAGAAATTGACCGCTACTACTCCAAATAGCGATCCATTGTCGATTTGCCAAAGGTGTGAAGTGCTTTGAGTTTATTGTGATTTGAACAAAGTAGCGTCAGGTTATCTAGCGTTGCGGCTCCGCCTAATGCAAATGGAATAATGTGCTCGGTTTGAAGAAAACGCGAAGCAGTACAACGAAGCTTTGATACGGGATCAATAAAAGTACACTGAGATTTGGCTCTCACCCACACTTGGCGTTTAATGTGAGCTGGAATGTAGCGAGAGCGCGGAGAAGCGGGATTGCACTTCTCTGGGAAAGCTTTTTTCAATCCATCAGTATTGGTTAAATTGACATTGGGTAAATCAGCATTGGGTAAATTAGTATTGGCAAATTCAGCTTTGGTTAAATTAACATTCATTTCACAATCTCTACGCAAATCTTGAGCTTTCTTGTTCTTTGCCAAAATCTTCAAAGCTTTAACTTCTGGATCTTTCTTCTCAAGTGCGTCATCAACCAATGATTCAAGAAGA